>JAZONT010000055.1:0-8171 GCA_045654665.1 Candidatus Onthoplasma sp. | reverse complement strand
GGTAATGCTTTCTTTAGGACTTAAAGATATTCGTGATTTAAACAGCGGAAATCTTAAACTTCTAAATCAGTTTAAGTTGGATGTTTAAAAGGAGTTTGAAATGATTATTTCTTTAAATTGGATTAAAGATTATGTTAACCTAGACGGAATTGAAGTACAGGATTTAGTTAAACGTTTTGGTTTGTCAACTGCTGAAGTTGAAGGTGTTGAATATAAGGGTAAAAATATTGAAAACGTGGTGGTGGCGGAAATCTTGTCAGTTGAAAATCATCCAAACAGCCAAAAACTTCATATCTTAAAAGTTAATGACGGAAGTGGTGAGCCGGTTCAAGTCGTTTGCGGTGCGCCAAATGTTAGAGTTGGCTTAAAAACTTATTTTGCGCGCGTTGGCGGAAATGTTAACGGAATGAAAATCGGACCTGCAAAATTGGCTGGCGTTGATAGTTTTGGAATGTGTTGTGGCGGAAACGAATTGGGAATTGAAGCAGACGCAAGCGGAATTGTTGAACTTGATGATAGTTTAACTGTTGGAACAGACATTAAAGATATTCTTCCTGTTGAAGACGTTTTAATCGAAGTTGACAACAAATCTCTCACAAACCGCCCAGACCTTTGGGGGCATTATGGAATTGCAAGAGAGTTTGCAACAATTTTTAAGCGTGAATTAAAACCGTTAGAATTGGAAGATTTAAATCAATATAATAATTTAAGCCCACTAAACATTAAAGTTGAAACAAAAAATTGTTTTAGATATTGTGGTTTAACAGTTGAAAATGTTATCAATAAAGTTAGCCCAAGTTTGATTAAATTGCGTTTGAATTATTGCGGAATGAGAGATATTAATCTGCTTGCGGACATGACAAACTATCTCATGCTAGAAATGGGTCAACCTATGCACGCATTTGATAATGACAAAGTTAGTGGAATTACAGTTGTTGAAACAGATAGACAAATGGAAATGGAAACCTTAGAAGGTGAAACTCACACAATCGAAACTGAATCTATGGTTATTTGTGATGAAAGAAAAGTTCCTGTTGCAATAGCAGGTGTTAAAGGCGGATTAAAATCTGGCATTAGCGAAAACACAACCAAATTATTGCTTGAAAGTGCTTGCTTTGACTGTGTTTCTATTAGAAAAACAAGCAGGAAAATTGGTTTAATCACAGATGCAAGTCAAAGATATGAAAAATCTCTTGACCCTGAAATGTGCCGTACCGCAATTGAAAGATTAGTTAATTTGTTGAGAAAAGCAGAGCCAAGAATTAATGTAACTTCTAGTTTAACTGATGTTTATAATTTCCACTATCCAAAACACGAAATTGAAATCGACACAGATTTCCTTGCTCGCCGTGGTGGTGTTAAGCTTGCACTTAATGATGTTGTTGACACATTAACTCGCCTTGGTTTTGAAGTTGAAATTCTAGATTTAGCTCAAGAAAAAATTAAAGTAACAGTGCCTAGTTACCGTGGAACAAAAGATGTTTCAATAAAAGAAGACTTAGTTGAAGAAATCTTTAGGATGTATGGTTACGATAATATTTCTTCTCAAGCTATGGAAATGCCACTTCAACCGGTTGACCAAATTCAAACTCACACAAAAGAGTATGAAATTAAATATGCTTTAGCAAGTTTGTTTGGTCTTAACGAAGTTCATTCTTATGTTTGGAATTATGAAGAATATAATAAAGAAGTTGGAATTGAAGAAAAATCAGTTGTAAGATTAATGGACAGTTCTCACTCTGGTCAAAGCGGACTTCGTTCAACTCTTGCGCCAACAATTATTAAATTTGCCGATGAAAACAAAAACAAATTTGATGATATAGGAATTTTTGAAGTTGGCAGAGTTTGGGATGCGCTTGATAAAAATAACTTGGCAGTGGAAAAGAAAAAACTTGCAGTAGTTCTAGCTAGCGAAAAACAAAGCGAAAAAGAAATATATTTCCGCCTAAAAGAAATGGTTGAATATATTTGTGCACACATTATGCACATAACTGTGGATTATTTAAAGAAAAATGAAAACAAACTTTATCATCCAGTTAACTCATGCTTGATTTCAAGCGGTGAAGTTGTTCTTGGAGAAATGGGAATTATGCATCCCGTTGTTAGCAAAGCAATTGACAAGCGTAAAGCTTTTGCAGTGCTTGAACTTGATATTGAAAAAATGTTGGAAGCAGAAAAGAAAACATTTAAAGTTCAGTTAACAAGCAAATTCCAAAGTGTTTCGCTAGATTATAATTTTGTTGCAGATAAATCAATGAAATATGGAGAAATTGAAAAAGCCCTAAACGAATTTAGAGCTAGTTACATTTTGGAACACTCATTAAAAGATATTTATATCAATGATGAAGTGTTGAAAGATAAAATTTCATACACAATTAATTTCATTGTAACTCCAAAAGATAGAACTCTTGAGGCAAGCGATATTGAAAAATTCTCTAATAGACTAATTGACCACATGAAGAGAATTGGTGTGGAACTTAGAAGTTAATAAGAACTTGATATCTTAACTGTTATGTTGAATTCAACATCGTTAAGATATTTTTCTTGCCTTTTTTCATAATATTTTTTGAAATCATTATATTTCTTTCTGTAAAATTGTTCATAAACACCAATTAAATCAGTTTCATTGGTTTTGCAAAATTCAATAATATCAAAACAATTTTTCTCAACTGTTTCTTTTGTTTTTGCAATCAATTCATCAGTTAAAAAGTCTTTATTTCTTTTTAAGAATTTTTTTGTTGGTTTTTCATCATCAACTTCTTCAACTAAAACAGCGAGTTCAATGTTGATATCCATAATAGGTTTATTGTTTTTAAATTTTGGTTTGAATTCAAGTTTTTTGTCATGAATATTTAACACAACATTTGAATTGTTATAAAGTTTATCATTAACACCAGCAACCTTTAGAGTTCCTTCTTGTTCCACGTTGGAAAGAAGGTTTAAATCTTGCATTAGGTTAGGGGTCAATTCTAATATTTTTTTCCCAGATTTAAAAACTGAAACTGTACCATCATTTAAAATATATGTTTGGTCGTTTTGACCACCAGTTCCACTTCCTGGCTGGCTAGAAGTTCCACCTCCGGTAGATCCGCTTTCAACCTCAATTGAATTATCAACACTTTCGTTTAATAATTTAACTTTAGGCATAATTCCAAGAGATATTTCGCTGAAATAACCCTTATAGAAAGAGTGAATATTGCTATCAGCTGAAGGAATATATCGCTTATCGAAATTAATAACATCTTCAAGTGGTATTGATTTTTCAATATTTAAATTAACAACTGCTTGTTGAAATTCTTCAACATCACCGGAAAAATTAATTAATATTGCATTTCTGCCAACACGCCTTGTGCGCGTCATAAAATCAAGGGACGACATAATTCCTTCCTGTGAAAGATTTTCACCAAACGCCATAATTTCACATTGAGCAAAGCCCATGCTTTTTCCAAGAGAAAGAGAAACATTCTCAACGGCCTCTCCAACAGTTTGGCCAACCCCAGAATAAACTTCAAAGTTGGTTGTTTTTTCATTGGATGGGGTGATTACTGCAGTTGAAATTTTAATTTTATCATCAACCTTATCAATGCTCATCATTGTTATAATTGCCTCGGTTTTGCTCATTGCGGGTTTTGTTATTTCTGGAATTGTTATTATTAAAACAATTAAGAAAATCCAAACAATTAGTTTTCGTGGACTAAATATGGTTTTCAACTTTTTCATTTTCCACCACCTTTCTTTCACGATTTCTTCTTTTTTGATTTACAAGATATCCAAGAAGCAATATTAAAGGAATTATATATTGAGAAATTATTGTTATTATTGATGCAAAATGTGTGAACAAGATTTGTTCCAGGTTTACTGTTATTGAGCCAATATAAGAAAGCATAAATATTATAATGTCCACCGAAATAACCATAATAATTTTTGAACGAATATTAAACAAAAACATTAAAATTTTAACAAAGCAATAACCATATAGTGCGATTTGAATCGACTGAGTTATAACCCAAAGAGAAACTACTAACCAAGATAATTCATCAATAATAGATTTACTGCTTGAATATTGACTGATGTCACTTATTGCAAAAGTGTGAGTTGGGCTTGTGATGTCAAATAGCCCATAGAAAACAAAATAAATTAATTGCACTAAAAGTATTGCAAAAACAATATATAACCACGCATTGTTTTTCTTTTCAGTTTTAAAATCCACTTTTCCAAAAATTGCAATCAAGAATGTCGATGAACCAAACCAACTGAGATGAGTGTAACCGCTTTCAACAAGTGGTTTAAACCCATCTTTAAACAGGGGAAGATAAACAAGTGGGTCAACATCAGCAAAAGATTTAATTGCAATGTATAGACAACCAATTATTATTGCAAGCCAAAACATTTCTTGAACGCGTGCAATGTTTCTAAGTCCTTTAAACATCATAAAACCAACTAGCGCAATAAGAGGAAGAATAAACAAAACCCAATGAAAATTGTTATAAAAATTTTCAGTAACGAAAAATTCCATACCTTTTGTTATGTTTAAGATTTGCAAAAAGAATTTTCCTGCCAAAACAAAAAGGAATACTTTAGTGAGAACGGGTCCAATGGTTTCATTCATAAATTCGTTAATGTTTTTGTTTTGATTTTTCTTCATCAAATCGATAAGAAGCAGTGCATAAATTCCATCAATAATCATTAAAACCAAAACTACAAACCAGCTTGCATTAGAAGAGTTGATGTATAAAACACTAGGAAGCACCAAAAATTTTAACGCAATAAAACTTAAAAACAACATTATGCACATTTGACGATAGTTAACTTTCATTATTCACCTCGCCTTTTTAAATTTTCTCTATTGTTAGAAATTGATTTTGGCCGTTTTTTCATGTCTTTAATTATCTCTCGCTTGAAGTAATCTTTTTGATCATCTCTAACAAAAGGTGAAGTTGGAGCAAGATACGCACTGTTGTAACTATCAAAACTAGAAAGATATGAAATTAAGAATACGCAGAAAATTAAAATTCCATAAAGACCAACAGATGCACCAATAACTAGAGCTAGAAGTCGTAATATACTAAATTGAGCAGCTTGACTTGGAATAATGTAAAATGTTATTCCAGAAAGAGCCACAATCATAACAGCGGGCGGGCTAACAAGACCTGCATTAATGGCTGTTTCACCTAGAATTAGAGCACCAACAATGCTCATTGCCATACCAAAATATTGTGGCATTCTAAGGTTTGCTTCATATAAAATTTCAAACAGCAACACAACAAACAAAAGTTCAATAAATGGTGAAAATGGAATGCCTTGCGTTGTGTTCATGATTGTAACCAAAAACTCAGTTGGCAGAATTTTATAGTGATACTTTTCAAGGGCAACATAAACGCCTGGAAGAAGAACCGCCAAGATAACACCAATAAGGCGAAGAACACGAACAAAGGTAACTCTGATTGGTTGAGAATAATAGTCATCTGCATTTTGAAGGTCTTCAATTAAAATGAAAGGCAAGGTTAAAGCAATAGGGCTTCCATCCACTAAAATTCCAATGCGGCCTTCAAGCATTTTGCCAACCAAAACATCTGGTTTTTCCGTGTCGCCAACTTGTTTGAATAAAGACTTTGGATTTTTTTGCAAGTATGACACTAAATAATGACTATCAACAATTCCGTCAATATCAATGTTTTTAAGTCGCTTTAAAATATGTTTAACATTCCTTTTGTCTGCAAGCGAATCAAAATAAACAACGGCAACTTGTGTTGAGGTAACTTTTCCAACGTTTAATGTTGTAACCACCAAATCTTCACTTTTAGATCTTTGTCTTATCATTGCAAGGTTGTATTTCAAGCTTTCATTAAAACCTTCACGCGGACCTTTAATAACAACACTTGTTGGTGGTTCGGCAATGGCACGAACTGTAATTTTTTCAATGTCGCATCCTAAAACAACTTCAGCATTATCAACTAAAATTAAACAATTTCCTTGAAGTAATTTTTCAATTGCGTCATCAATATTAAAAAATTCTGTAACTTCGTTGTTGGATAAAACATTTTCTTTTAATGTTAACCAAATGTCATCTTCGGGATTGTAAGGATATTCCAAAATTGGATTCATTATTGTTTGGTTTAAAAGCATTAAATCGCTAATTGGTGCAAGATAACAAATTGCAATATTGGTGCCAAAAAACTGCACGGTGCGTGACTTTAAATCGCCACTCTCGTGCAGTTTTTGTTTTATTAAATTAAGTGTTTCAACTGCATCTATTTTCATAAATGTAGTTTAAGTAACACTATTGTTTTTATTCAAACTAATAATTAATTTGTTTTAGAAACAGTGTATATAATTGTTATGTGTGAACCATTTTTAACAACAAACAAATCTTTAAGTTCTAAATCTATTCCATATTGATATTTGCTATCAAACAAACTTTCAATAACAGATTTGTTAAAATCTGTGCTTCCACCATTGTCGTTTATTAGCAAATTAAATTCAAACATTGCATTTTTACTATCGTTGTTATTTGCCATATATTCGGCATGAATAATTGTGTTCCATAAGAATGCTTGCAACTCTCCATCACCTTTATTTCTTGCATACTTTTGATAGAAATCAATATCGTCATCTAGATCGTTATAATATTGTTTAGAATAATTAAATCCGCCAACTTTGTGAGTGGAATCTTCAAAATCCGTGATGGTTGATCTAATTTGATTGTATGTTAATCCAAATGTTGAGTTTGAATAGTAGTTATAACGTGTTGTGCAAGATCTAGAGTTTTGATAACTTTGTGAAATCACAGTCATATCGTCTCTGTAATCTTCACCATCATCAAGCATTAAAACATTTTGTTTAAATTGAGTATCGGTTATTAAGAAATATGAGTGAGAAGACATTCCAAAACTTCTGTTTAAAGAAGAATGATTGATTTTGTTATCAGATAAGGTTACATCAACATTGAACCAGTGTTTTGTTGCAGAGCTGTCAATGCTTAAATTAACTTTATTCCAAGCGTGGTCAATGATATCAAGGCCATTAGAATAATTTCCATGAACAACAGTTGCGTCAATTCCTTCAATTGCGCAGAGCAATGCAAAGGCTTTAGAATATGAATAACTTGTTGCAAGGTTGTTTCCAATTAAAATGTTGCCGTTTTCATCCATGGCAATATCTTCAAAAATTCCTTCAAGATAATAATGTTTATAACGTCCATATTCATTAAGCTTATCTTGTTCATAAACACCAGATAGGAACATTGTTCCACTGTTGTTTGTGTAGTAAATTAACGTGTAGCCATATTCTAACCAGTCAAAGATTGCTGTGACCTTTTGCAAATCTGTCATATTGTTGGTTACTATTGCAGATAACACCAATTTTGCATTTGCATAAACTTGTTCTGCAACGCTACTATCACCAATGAATTTTGGTTTTTTGTTGTGTTGAACAGCGTGAAGAAGTTGTTCAGTTGTTGTAACCAACATTTCCTCTTCGCGGTTATCGATTTTAAATGATCCAGTTGCGCTCTTTCTTGCGTATAAATCAATGTAGTTGAAATGATTTCCGTAATCGGCAACAGTTTTATAAGTTGAATCGGTGTAATTAAGTTTTTCAACATTTAAAGCATTATTGTAATTATAGATAAACACAAGATTGTTTTTTAAAGAATTTTTAATTTCAAAGTTGTCCAAGATGTTAAATTCAGGATAAATTTCTAATAATTTTATGCTTAAATATTCCAATAATTCAAGATCAGTTGTTGTTCCTTGAATTTTGCTGTACCAAGTTACATCTCCGCTAGTGTTGTTAATATTGTTGGCCTCATTGATTAAAACATCAAGTGAATTTAAGCCGGTGAAATTGTAAATATTTAAATTGGTCGCCTCATGTGATAGCCTAATAATAAACTGTCTTAAACTTTCATTGTTTTGTGGTTTAATCATTAATGTTAAACTTGTGCCATCCTTAATTTCGTAAAGATAGTGATACCACAATAAATTTTTTAAATCGCTAATATTATTAACAACAAAATTTGAACTTGAATCATAAATTGAAATTGCATATCTTGCGAAATCTTTTTCTTCTTTGTAGAAATATTCTAATGGTTCTGTTGTTGCATAACTTGATGAGTATTCCTTTGCGTTTTCACCAACAGCATTAACCATTGAATATATTGAAACGGAATA
>JAZONT010000054.1:0-1805 GCA_045654665.1 Candidatus Onthoplasma sp. | reverse complement strand
ATATATAATAATATTTATTATATTAATATTTTTCGTGCGTTGGTGGGAAAATAAAAAGGGGACAATTGTGAAGGGGAAAATTCTTAATTTAAAATTAGTTTTGGCTTTGTTGATTGTTTTGACGGCAGGTTTTTGTTTGTCTTTAAAAACAACAATCATAAATAAAGATGTGGTTAAAAATGTTGAGGCTGCATCAACTAAAACGAATATTGGTCAAGAAGAATATAGTGCATTGTTTGGTGGCGATGTTATTTTTTCTGCTGAAAAAGTTTTGGTTAATTCGGAAGAGGAGAACAACATACCACAAAATTTCACAAGTGGAGATTATAAAACTTTCTATGCAACTTACGATACAACCAAAGACGATGAAAAATTCTCCTTCTTAAATCTTGCAAATGGCGGCAAAAACAAAACAGTTGTTGACAATGGCGAATTTGTTAAGTTGGATAACGAAGAAGAAGTTTTGGATGGTGAAAATTCTTATTACGTTAAAACTAACTCCGATGTTCAAGAAGCAATTATGGTGTCTTTTGGTGCTTATATTTATAGAGGGATTAATATTGGCACAGATATTGCAACCAATGGTGGAAATGCAACTCATGCCGGAATCTCATACTTAAATGTTAATGCAACTAAAGATGGACAAACTTTAACAATTCCAGACATTAGAAATATAAAATTAACAACAGGTGGTTTATATTTTGACTTTGCATATTTAATTACACAACAAGAAGACAACTCAAACGAAGGATATTATTACTTTACTTTTGATTACTATGTAAATAATAAAGCTGAACATGCTGAGTTTGGTTTCTATTTGGTAAACAACACATCGTATACAAAAGTTTTAAATGAAAAATTAGGTTATCAAGCAAAACCTATTTTGGGTTGGACTGGTGAAACCAACTTTGAGCGAAAAGATAAAATTGATAGTTATGTTAGATATAACATAGGGCAAGATGGAAAAACAACAAGTGTGGATAATACAAAAATGACATCTTATCCAACTATTACATATGATTACACCAAATATGAATTATCATACACGCACACCGCAAATCAAAGAAACACTAACTACGAATATAGAACCGTTTATAATAGAAATGCAGGCGGTCAAACGGCATCACTTGTTTGCACAATAACATCAAGTTCTGGAACAACAACAAAAACATATCCATTAAACGATTATGAACAAGGTAAAACCAATTTAGTTACTATTATGCTAACAGACCCTGGAACCTATGTTGCAAGTTATAAGTATCTATATAATGGGGAAACTTCAACTCCAATGAAAGATTTAGGATTTGAAACAAGTGAAATTTATGTTTCTATTCATGGATTAAGCACTTATTATTCAAAAGCCGAATATGAAGGTGCAAAAATGCAACATTTTAATATTGCAACAAAAAAAGGTAATCATGTTGATTTAATTGTGCCAGGTGGTTATGAATTAACAGAAGACATATCTTTAATGAAAGATAAAAAATTGGGATTTGTTTATTCATTAATTGAAAGTGATGAGCTTGAAAAAAGAGAAGGAAATATTTTAAATGATGATAGTGTTGATTCGTTAAAAAATTTCCAATTGCAAAACACTCAAAGTATTGGGGGATCGCCAAACTATTATAATTACTTAACAGCAAATATAGCCAAGTTAAGATCAGTTCCAAACATTAGTGATTTAGAAACTATCTTAAACTCAATTGAATATGCTCAAACAAATCAAGGTTCTTTGTGGATTGAAGGAAATGATGTTTATGTTGCTGATGCGGATATTTCACAAAATAGTTTCTATTTCTATAGCC
>JAZONT010000053.1:0-2403 GCA_045654665.1 Candidatus Onthoplasma sp. | reverse complement strand
AACGCCAGTTATCCACAATTTTTGCACATTGTCGTTAGAAATAAGATTTTGAACGTTATAAATTCCACCTAATAAATCAAATGATGAACCTGAGTATGCTGTTGCACTATATGTTGGCGTTGGAGTGTATGGAACAATTTTTACTATTGTTTCTAATGTTAAATCGTTTTCATATTTAGCCAAAATTGCAACTTCTTCATATATTTTGTTGATTGCAGAAATTGTGAAATTGCCATCATTCTCATTAACAGAGAATACAATTTCATCCTTTAACTCTTGTTCAACAACTTCAATGCTATGCAATTTATTGCCAGACACATTGCTTAACACGCTGTTTTCAACCATTGCAATAAAGGTTGCTTCAGTTTGTGTTAGAACTTTTTTGTGTTTATTTTTAATAGTAATAACATCTATTTCTTTGAAGTCCTTATTATAATAACGCAAAGCAATATTTCTATTAACTTCACCATTAATTTCAGTCATTGCGCCTATGTTAAGTTTTGATGAACTATATGACAATTCCGGATTAGTGTTTGAAACATCTGTTGTAATAACTGTTAAATTACTAGTATCTGCTGAAATTAAAGCATATTTAAAGTATTCTGTTGTATCATTCGAAATAGTTTCATATGTATCATTAGTATAATAAACTTTGTTATTATCGAGAGTTCCATTAAATTTAAAGAATTCAGTTTCTTTATCAGATTGAGTTGAATAAGTATTGTCAGTATAATAGGTTTTTGTTAAATATTTTGAGTATAATTTATCCGCATCTGATCCAAATATGATATCAGTGTTAAATTGATATAAATCATAAATATCTGTTAAATTTGTTGAACTTTCACTGTCAAATTCAGTTTTCTTTAAAACAGCAATAATATTTGGTTTAACAACAAATCCAAAAGAATCTAGATCTGTGTCATTTGCGTCAAGAGTGTCATTATCACTTAAAACTGCTTGAATAGTAATGTTTCCTATTAACTCATCAGCAAATGTGTGAGTGTTGTTAATTTGAGTGTTTCCAACTTTGAAGAAAATTGTTTTATCTGTAGGTTTTGTTATTTTGAATATCGAATCGTCATAACCATAAACTGACACTTGTGTTCCTGCGTAAATAATTCTATCACTCCAAGCATTGTTAACATCAATAGTTACATCTGAAACAAATGTGAATGAAACCTTGCTAATTCCCATTATTGTTTCTAAATCAAATGTTACGCTTAGGCTGATATAAGGTTTATGATTAATAAATTGCCAACCTTTTGTTTCATCATGAACAATTTCCAAAACTGTTTCTTCGTTTGTGTCAGTTAAAGTCCAACCATCTTCTTTATTTCCGCTTTTAACTAAACTTCCGCCACCATAAGAATATTCAACATTGTTAATAAACACTCTGTTGTTTTTAGTCATGGCAATATCATTATCATTATATTTTAATTGTATTAAATCTTTTAAATAGCCATCAGCGTTTAACTCATCACTCAAATCTTCTAAGCTAAAAGTGTTGTTACCAATTGAAACATTTATTCCAATATATCCAACAAGATCATCAATTTTAACATTTAGTGTTGTGTTGCCTTGTTTTAAAACTTCAATTGCTCTTTCTTCGGAAATTTTAAATATTGATTCATCTTGTGATTGATAAGCAACATCAAATGTTTGACCCTTTTCTGTCTTGCTTTGGAAACCAAGATCTGTTGAAGCAGTTAAGTTAGCGTTTAACAAGTTTGTAAATTCTTCTTCAGTAAATTCCTGTTCAAATTCCTGTTCGCCAATTTTGTATGTATTAATCAATTTACTCTCATTTGTATCATAAGAAATTGTAACATCAATTGAATTTTTAATGTCTTTAGAGTTTAACGATAATTCGTAAGATAATCCAACACCATAATTAAACACAATTGCATCTGGAGTGCCACTCAAAATTTTAATTTTTCCAAGTGAATATTCAACATCACCAACAACAAAATCAATTGAAATTTCAATGTTTGTGTTTGTTAAGCGACCTTTTGTGTTAAAAGTGATATTTATTTGATTTTCTTCAGGTATTAATTCTGCAATGTCAATTTTATCCTTATACGACTCTTGAACAACAACATTTTCGGTACTTAATGAATAATAACTTTTAAGTACAGTCAACATGTTATCATTTATAGTTAAAGTAATTGAATGTCCATTTGTGTTTTCATAAATTTCATAAACATCATCATTTGAGTTTGAATCTTGTGGAGGATTTTGTATTACATATTCATAAGAAATAAGATCTGGGTTCATTTCATATTGAGATGTTACCGAAATTGTTTCAGACTTCAATTCCAAAGCTTTATCATTTAAATTTTGAATAATGTCATCAATAGTTTCGCCATATAAATTGCTTAAGTGAAGCATTTTAACTTCACAAGT
>JAZONT010000052.1:0-2182 GCA_045654665.1 Candidatus Onthoplasma sp. | reverse complement strand
TATGAAGTTTTTAAAAGTGGTCATATTAACACAACAGTTATGGCTAGATTTGAAATTGATGGCAAAATAAAAGAATATGTTTTACAAAAAATTAATAACAATGTTTTTAAAAAGCCAGATGAAGTAATGGAAAACGTTTCAAAAGTTACAAACTTCATTAAAGATAAACTTAAATCACGTGGTGAAAAAACTTCAAGAAGAGTTTTGAAATTTTACCCTAGTAAAACAGGAAAGTATTTCACTATTGATGAAGAAGGTGATTATTGGAGAGCATACAAATTTGTTAACAAATCAATCACATTTAATGAAACAGAGGATTTAACGGTTTTAGAAGAAACAGGCAAGGCTTTTGGCGAATTTCAACAATTATTGGATGATTATCCAATTAAAGACCTAAACATTATAATTCCACATTTTCACAACACAGTTAACAGATATAAAATTTTCAAAGAAACGATAAACAACAACCCTATTGAAAGAGTGGAGGGTGTTAAGGAAGAAATTGACAAATATTTAGATTTGGAAGCTATTGCAACTAAAATGTATAAAATGCAAAAAATGGGGCAACTTCAATTAAGAGTAACTCATAACGACACAAAATGTAACAATGTTTTATTTGACGAAGTAACCGGTAAATTTTTGTGTGCTATCGACTTAGATACGATTATGCCAGGTCTAGTTGGTTTTGATTTTGGTGATGCGGTTAGATTTGCGGGAAACACTTGCGCAGAAGATGAAACAGATCTTGATAAAGTTAAACTAGATTTTAATAAATATGAAGCACTTGCAAGGGGATTTATTTCTAGGATTGGATCTGCTTTAACTAAAGAAGAGAGAGGAACTTTAGCATTAGGGGCAATAACAATGACGACTGAATGCGGAGTTAGGTTTTTAACAGATTACATTGACGGAGATAACTACTTTAAAATTGACTACCCTGAACACAATTTGATTAGAGCCAGATGTCAACTTAAACTTGCTCAAGATATGATTAAAAACTATGATAAAATGCAGGAAATTGTTGAAAAATATTGTCAAGAGTATATAATTTAACGAAAAAGCCAATTAGTTGTGATTTTTTCTTTATTTGTTAAAATTAGTTGCAAAAAATAAAAAGATTATTATATAATATAAATATCCATAAAGAGTGTGTGAGGGACAGCCCCTTTGATCGCACAGCAACCTGAATTTTCGTGGTGCTAAAGGCTGACTGATGGATATATTATTTGCCATCAGTACGATGGTTTTTTTATTAAAACAATGCTTTGTGGAAATTTATTTTTTAGGAGTATTTATGAAAAAAATTATAACAAGTGAATCAGTTAATATTGGTCACCCAGACAAAACGTGTGACTACATTTCCGACTGTTTTTTGGATGAGGTCCTAACGCAAGATCCAAATTCAATGATGGCAGTTGAGTGTGCAATTAAAGATAATAAACTTTTTGTTTATGGTGAAGCAACCACAAAAGCTAAAATTAATTACACAAAAATTGCTCAAAAAGCGTTAAAAGAAATTGGCTATAAAAATAAATTCAAAGTAATAAAACAAATTTCAATTCAAAGCCCCGAAATAAATAAAGCGGTTTTGGGTGAAGAGATTTGCGCAAATGATCAAGGTATGGCATATGGTTACGCCACAAACGAAACCAAAGAATATATGCCTTTGCCAATTATAGTTGCACACAAACTCATGAAAAAATATGATGAATATAGAAGAAGCGACAAATTGTTTTTTGCGGATGCAAAATGTCAAGTCTCAGTGGAGTACGATAACGACATTCCAAAAAAAATAACAACCATTTTAGTTTCAGCATCACATTGTGAAAAATTAACTAATGAAGAAATCTATAAACTTATCTTAAAAAATGTTATAAAACCCGTTTTGAAAGAATATAAGTCTTTAATCAACGAAACTAAATATATAATAAACCCTAGTGGAAGATTTACAATTTGGGGTTCATTTGGCGATAGTGGTTGCGTTGGAAGAAAAATAATTGTGGATACTTATGGTGGCACTGGTCGCGTGGGTGGAGGATGTTTTAGCAGTAAAAACGCAACAAAGATAGATAGAAGCGGTGCATATTATACAAGATATGTTGCCAAAAATATTGTTGCACATGGTTTGGCAGATAAATGTGAAATTCAAGTTTCGTACGGAATTGGAATTGCAAAACCTCTT
>JAZONT010000051.1:0-3916 GCA_045654665.1 Candidatus Onthoplasma sp. | reverse complement strand
TAAAAAGGGCGAACTATATGCTGAAATTGATTATAAAAAGTGTATTTTCTGCAATAAATGCATTACTGCTTGCCCATATTCAGTTGTTGAACTAAAAACACCAAACGCATATAAACACATGATGAAAGACATTGAAAAATACAATAAAGAAGAAAAATAATACATAAAATTAAGCAAATGATTGAAAATATAATCAACAGGAGATTGTATGTTTAGATTGTTTGCTTTTATTTTTACTTGTTTAGGCGGGTTGAATTGGCTTATGATAGGCGCACTTCAATATGACTTTATTGCGGGCATTTTTGGAACACAAGCCAATGTATTTAGCCGAATTATATATGTTTTTATTGGTTTTTGCAGTATGTATATTTTGTTTGTAACACTTTTCTCAAAAGGAAGATTAAAACTATTTGGCTATAAAAAGAAAAAACCAGTTGTTAAAAAAGAAGAAGTCGAAGAATTTTAGAACTTCTTTTTTTCTTTAAATATTGTCGAATTTTCTTTACACAAGTTTTTATTTGTGATAATATCAAATCAGTAGGGGTAAAAGAGAAAGAGATTATATTATTTCTTGGTTTTTTATCTCTTTTTCTTTACTTAAAACAAAGGAGAAAATATGAATATTGAAGTTTTGGCAGGAACAAGTTTTGAAAACATTGGAAAACGCGATGATTACAACCTTTTTGGCGGCAAGATGGCAGGTATTTGTTATATGCCACACGATTTTCAAACTCTCAATAATGAACCAGAACAAAAAACACAAAACAGAGCAAATGGAACGAAAAATAGTGGCCACCATAGCGTTTTTGAGCATAGTTCAGTAACTTTATATTTGGAAAATATTCCAAAGTTGTTTGCAATGCTTCTTAACAATGAAAAAGTGTTCACAACAAGCGAAAAATCTGCTAGATACACTAAAATGGAACTAAGTGGCATTGAAAAAGAACTTTACGATAAGTGGACAGAGAAAATGTCGTTCTTAATTAGTTCAAAATACGGACACTTAAGTTATTTTGATGAAAGAAGAATTAAAAAACTTGCAATGGAAAACGCAAGATATTTCACATCTGTTATAACACCAACAAGTATGTCATACACAGTTTCTTACAGACAATTAAACTATATTTGCGGTTGGATGCAACAGTTTAGTGAGAGTGATAATCAAATTTACAAAATGCTTGCACCAACAGCAAACGAATTTGTTCAAAGGATGGAAGACTTTGGCTATCTTGATAAAGACTTAATGAATGATGGGAAGGGTAGAGAATTTTCTCTTATTGGAAAAAGGGTAAGAGAAGAACAATTTGGCGAATGTTATTCAGTGAACTATAAAGGCAGTTTTGCAATGCTAGCGCAAGCACAACGCCACAGAACTTTGCATTATGAAATGATGTTAGATGATAATCCTGAATATTTTATTCCACTTATTCTTCAAGATAGTCCAGCACTTGTTGAAGAGTGGTTAAGAGATATGAAAAAGGTTGCGGAAATTTTACCACAAGGTCAACTCTTGAACATCAATGAACGCGGTGATTATGAAAATCTTATTTTAAAAGCAAAAGAAAGATTATGCACTGCTGCTCAACTTGAAGTTATGAGAAACACTAAAGAAACAATTGAAAGAGTAATTAAAAACACAGATAACGATTTTGTTCGTCGTGATTTAGAGAAAATCAACACAGGTGCTAGATGTACAAGTGGTTTCAAATGCACAACACCATGCGCTTTCAAAGAAGGCATTGATTTAAGCCGTTTAATATAATTAAAAATTCAATAAATAATTCAAAAATGCCGAAAAATACTATTTTATAGTATTTTCTAAATATTTAAATAATTATAAAAAATAAATAATTAATTAAAAAAATTCACATTAATTGTGGATTTTTTTTGTAACTTGAAAATTTGGAAATTAAATAAAAAATATTAAGATTAATAACTTGAATAACTTTCCTGTAGGAAATTTTAAAAAAATTAAAACATATTTTAAAATTTTGTGTTATTATGTTTGCAACAAAAGGAAACTAAAGGAGAAAAGATTTGTATCAAAACAAGTTGGATACATTTCAATTCTGTTTTCACTTGTTTATGTGTGCAAGCATAATCTAAAAGGAGAAATTTATGTCTAATAGTTTTGGTGCTTTTTTAAAGAGCAAAAGGCAAGAAAAAAATTTAACACAAAAACAATTAGCAAAATTGTTAATTGTTAGTGAGTCGGCAGTGAGCAAATGGGAAAAAGATGTTGCTCATCCTGATATTACAATGCTACCTAAACTCAGCGAAATTTTGGGTGTTAGCGAACATGAACTAATCACTGCAAGCATTGATGAAAAAAGTAGAGAGGAAAAAGTTCAAGCAAAGAAGTGGAGAACACTTAGTTTTTCTTGGAGTTTGTTTTTCTACATTTCTTATGCCTTAGCATTAATTCCATGTTTCATTTGTGATTTGGCAATCAATAAGGGTTTAACCTGGTTTTGGATAGTATTATCTGCTTTAATTCTAGCGTTTACATTCACAAATCTTCCAAAACACATTAAAAAGAATAAACTAATTTTTGTGCCACTTTCAATGTATTTAGCATTAACACTTTTATTAGGGGTTTGTTGTATTTACACAAAAGGGAATTGGTTTTTGATTCCAACACTATCAGTTTTGTTTGGGTTGATTATAATTTTTATGCCGATTTACCTAAATAAATATAAAATCTTTGAGTGTGTTAAAAAATATGCTGATTTTATTTCAGTTGGAATAGATTTTGTGACACTTAATATTCTTCTTATTGTTATTGACAATTTCTCAGTTGCAAATGGCTACGCAAACAATCATTGGTTTTCAAAAATTGCATTTCCAATAACTTTAGTGTGTTTCCTAATTTTAAATGTGTTAATGTCTGTTCGTTTCTTAAAAGTAAATAAACTAATAAAAACAAGCATAATTTTAACTTTGATAAATTCATTATATCTAGTGTCAGCATTTCTTAAATTTAAAAATCCAGAACTTCAAAGAGAACTATCTCATGATATGAACATTTTCAAAGCAGATTTTTCAAATTGGGCATTGGCAAGTGATAGAAACATTCATGCAATAATTGCTTTAACCTTGTTAGGATTAGCAATCATATTCTTAATCGGCGGTTTAATTCTGCACTCTATTAAAAAGAAAAAACAAAACAATAATGAGTAAAACAAAAAATCCACAGTTTATGTGGATTTTTTGTTATTCTTGAATGAAGATGTTTGATTTTTCTAAGATAGTTTCAAGTTCGTAAATTAAGCTTTCACGAATGGTTACAAGTGTGTTCATTTTGAATGCCTTGTTTGTTCCTGTGTCTTTAATAAACACCTCATCAATTCCGTTATAGTCATTTAAAATTTTTGTTACTGCGTCGTGTAAAATGCCGTCGTTTACGTTATATTTTAACCATAATTTTTTAGGTTTAACAACTTCAACTTCTTCATATAAATCAGCATTTTCTTGTGTTTCATTAGTGTTTTCGTGATTGTCCATAAGTTCAATATTGTCTGCGCTAATTGAAGGTTTTTCGCCGTCACGAAGAGAAAATCTTCCCCTTATTGCAACAAGAGCATCTTGAGATAAAATGTCTTTAAACTTATCAAACACTTTAGGGAAAACAACAACGTCAAAACTTCCTGTTAAATCTTCAATGGTCAAAAATGCCATTCTTCCGCCAGTTTTTGTTTGAAGTGCTCTCATGTTAGCAATAACACCACCGCAAGTTACCATGTCGCCATTTTTAAGTCCTTTATAAAGTTCTTCTTTTTCTTCAAGCAAACTGTCAAAAGAGTTGTCACCTTCAAAACTTTCTTCTTCATCATTTTCAGTTGAACTAGGAAGATATGAAGAGTTAAAGGTGAAGTTTTTAATTGTGTCCATAAAACTATCAAGTGGGTGACCAGAT
>JAZONT010000050.1:0-6264 GCA_045654665.1 Candidatus Onthoplasma sp. | reverse complement strand
ATTCAACAGCAGTATAATCAAACATAATTACTGCACTTGCATTTTCTTTAGATTTATAAGTTTCACAATAATAATTGTGAAGAATTTCATCAAGAAGAACAACTTTCTTTAAATTTTTTAAATTATCTAAATTAAATAATTCATCTTCATTAAACTTTATTCCGGCAACAAATTTTTCAGTCAAACATTCTCGTTTTGTTATCTTATTCCATGGCATTGCATACAAAAAGAAATCTTGATAAAATTCAAGAAAATCTTCATCATTTGTTAAATCAAACAATCTATTACCCTTTGTGTGTTTTTCAAAACATGGATGTATAAAATCACATATGCACATGTCAGCATCATTGTCTTTTAAGCATTTTATCATTTTAGATATTGCATAAGGATTTGCGAAGTTGTCATCCGCATCTAAAAAAGCAACATATTCACCATTTGAAACTTGCAAACCATAATTCCTGGCAACAGAAACACCTTGATTTATTTGAGAAAGTACTTTAATTCTTTTGTCAATTTTTTGAAAAATTTGAATAACTTTTAAAGAATTATCAATACTTCCATCATTAATCACTATTATTTCTAAGTTGTGATAATCTTGCTCTAAAATGCTGTTCAATGCTCTTGAAATTGATTTTTCTGCATTATAACAGGGAATTATAATTGAAACTAAATCTTGCATAATCACCTCAATATAAGATATTCACAAGACATAAAAAAAACACCTAAACAGTGTTTTTAATTATAACAAAAGCGAAAACCGCCACCTAAATTACTTCTATCTATTTCTTAAACTAAATTTGAGCATTGTTTTTAGTCTTGGCATATTGTAACGTAAAATCATAATTGGAATAATATTTAAAATTAAACTTGTTATCACAATAGGAAGTCCCATTGGAAGCCAAAATTTAATTGGCAATATAAACATTGCAAAAATACTAACAAACAAACTAACAAAATGCTCAACAAATCCAAGGTTATTCTCAAGAATAAATCTTTCAATATATCTAGGGTCGTTTGACACTTTATCTTTCTTAAAGCCATTTAATTTTCCAAGGTCTATATTTAAATCTTTCCATTTTTTTATGCCAAGTTTTTCATAAAATTTACATTCTTTTTTAGATGGATTAAAAATCTTTTTTTCACCAATAAACCATTTTTTAGGCAACCATTTGCAAAAAATCAAAGCCACTAAACCATTTATTGCAATCATACCCAAAATCGAACTAATTGCAATAATAATAATCAACCACAAACTTATTGAATCAATCAAAAATATTAAACTTGTTGTTAGCGTTATAACGCAACCAATAAGAAATATTATTATTGAAAGCATTAGATTTTCTCCTTTGTTGTGTAAGTTAATGGAATTCCATATGTTTTTTCATAAACTTCTTTGCAAGCATTAAAGTTTTGTTCTTTCATTTTTTGAACTGCTTCTTTGAATGGAAGGGTTTCATCCCTATAAATTGGTTTCATAATATGAACAGTATATTCTTGAACAGGCAAGCCATCACCATCAATGTGTTCTTTGCTATCTTCCATTGTTATAAAACAAGGAATAATTGGAACATTATTTTTGCAAGCAAATCTAAAAGCACCATCCTTAAAAGGTCTTGGTTTTTTATAGTTCCACCACATATATTGTTCAGGATAGATTAAAATATAATTCTTCTTTTTTGTTAACACTTCAAGTGCCTGCATAAACTTTTTCATTGTTCCTGGAACACTGCTAAGTGGCAAAGTGTTGCAATGTTTGAAGAATAAATCAAAACCTTTTGGGGGAGCTGTGTAATTTCCTTCTCTAATGACTCTATAAAAAGTGTGTTTTTCGGCATATTGTTGAAAAACTTTATATAAAGCTATATTTTCGAAGATATGAAAATGATTACTTGTTATGAAAGCAGAGCCTTTAATTCCTTTTAAATTTTCAACACCTTTAACATCTTTGATTATAATTTGATTGGCATCAATTAAATTATTAATTGCTTTTTCAGCTCCTCTTGAAACGAAAAATCTGGCGATCTTGTTTCGCCATTTTTTTCTTAAATAATCAATATCTTCTGGATATAACGGTTTAGATGGTGGATCATTTTCAACATCATGATCAAAATCTAAGTTCTTTTCATATTCTAAAATTTTATTTAAAATATCTTGCCTTTCTTGTGATATCATTTTTTCCTCTTACTTACAAAATTTGTTTTTATAATTATTTGGATCTTTTGCTTCTTTTCCAGCCATTTCTAATAAAGCAGCACCACCTTTAAGTTTGTTCTCTCTACATTCATCTGTAACACTAGCTTGCATTTTTAAAATTCTATCATACATTGAACATTCTTTTGCATATTGCCAGAAAATATCACTGTAATCAATATTATCATAAATCCAAGGTTTCCAAAGCATATTATAGTGAATTAAATTAATTTCATCAAATTTACATATATTGCCAGGAACTGGTTGAACATTCCAAGAATTATCAACATATTTAATTCTGCCACTTGTTAAAACATTAAGGTAGTCTTGGTCTTGAGCAACTCTAAATGAATAAGTGCTAAGAAGATTAATAAACTTTTCTTCAAAACCCCATGCCCTCATTTCTTTTAAGTTCATAAGCAATATTCCAGCATTGAAATAATTTTCTGCTTTAACACCAAGAGCATTTTCAACATAGTCAATGAAAGCAGGTGTGTTTTGCACAGCCATATCAGGGACTGCTCCCACTAAATTGTTTTCTAAATCTGTGTTATATAATTTAGAAATATCGCCGGGAACAATAATATCAACATCCAAATACAAAGCCTTATCCAAATTTGGAAACATATTTGGAATGAATAAACGATAATATGTTGTTTTTGTGTAGTAATCACGTGTTACAAGTTTATCAGCTAAAACATCAAGTTTTTCTTTCATGTCAATAAATCTTAACATATCAACAAACTCAATCGTTGCATCATCTTTAATTTGGTTTTTCATGATATTTTGACTTTCATCTCCAATTCCATTGTGTAAAACATAAATATCATATTTATATGATTTGTTTGCATTTTTTAGTATTGAGTGAACTGATGCTGATAATAACGGACAATAATTGTCATCAATTGCAAAGAATAAATTAATTTTTTTCATAAATTCCCCTTTTCTTTTGGTTTTAATTTTACGTAGGCTTTCCTATCGTTACCGAAATATTAACAATAAAATACTTCAATTCGCAATAGAATTTGACAAAATCATCTATAATGTTAAATCATTTAAAAATAGAGTTGTTCTACTTTCGTGAGAATTGAAAAATTTTTTCTAATTTGAATAGATTTCTTGCCTTATTTTTTTAAATATGTTAGAATATCATCATAAAAAGAGGTAAAAATGGAAGAAATTAAGGATATGAACACCATAATTGGCAATAACTTACTTAAACTTCGTAAAAATATGAAATTAACACAAATGGAAGTTGCTGAAAAATTTAATTATTCAGATAAATCTATTTCCAAATGGGAAAAAGGTGAAAGTTTACCAAGCGTTGAGGTTTTGTGTGAATTGGCAAGTTTTTACGGTGTTAGTTTAGACGATTTAACCAAAGATGACTACACTATTGAAAATCAAGAGCACACTGAAATTAAAGAAAAAAAGAAAGAGAAAAAAGAAAAATCTCACACTCCAAGAATGTTTTCAACCAGATTGATGGTAACTCTTCTTAGTGTTGGCGCAGTTTGGTTACTTTCAACAATTTTATTTGTGGTTTTAAAACTATGTTTGGATATAAATTATTATATGAGTTTTATGTGGGCAGGCGTTGCATCATGCATTGTTCTAATCGTGTTTAATGCAATTTGGGGAAGAATGAGATATTTGTTTTTCATCTTAACTGCTTTGCTCTGGTTAACTCTTGCTAGTTTGCAAATTCAAATATTAATACCAACAGGAATTAATATTTGGCCGGTTTATTTCCTTGGCATCCCACTTCAAATTTTAATTATTCTTTGGGGTGCATTAATTAAAAAGCCAAAAGGATTTTATAAAAAAGATAAAGAAAAAGAACAAGAAACAAAACCTATTGAAGAATAAAGAATTTAATTAAAAAAAGAAGGACTAAAAGTCCTTTTTTCTATACTCTATCATTGGATTTGCATACCTTTTTAATTCTCTTTATTGCGCATTTTTTAACCTCTTCAATTCCAGCCGTTCCATAAGTTCTTGGACAGAACTTATCAGCATGAGTATCCATAAATTCTCTAACAGCAGAGGTGAAAGCCAATCTAAAATCTGTGTCCATATTAATTTTTGCAATATTTGTTTTATATGCGTTATTCAAAAGTTTTTCATTGCCTGCAGATTTTTTAATAAATCCACCATGAGTATTTATATTTTCAACATAATCTTGCTCTATCAGCGATGCACCATGAAGAACTATTGGCGTATTTGGTATTTCCTTTTCAATTTTTCTTAAAATATCATATCTTATTTTTGGCTCACCAACATATTTATTAACACCATGATTTGTTCCAATGGAAACAGCGAGGCTATCAACACCTGTTAGTTCAACAAACTCTTTAGCCTGTTTTGGATCGGTAAATCTTTCCCCATCGCTGAGAAGACCATCATCATTTGCAATTGCAAGAACACCAAGTTCACCTTCAACTGAAACATTATTCTTATGTGCATATGTTACAACTTTTTTGGTCAACTTAACATTTTCTTTAAATGGAAGCGTTGAGCCATCTATCATAACACTATCAAATCCTAGTTTAATTACTCTTTTAACAATTTCAAAATCCTTACCATGATCTAAATGAATTGAAATTGGAAGTTTAATCTTTTTAACCGCTTGAATTATTCCATACATGATATCATCCGTAAAATAATTAAGTACACTTTCACTAACCTGCAAGATCACAGGTGAATTAGTTTCTTTGCACGCTTCAATAACTCCTTTCAAAATTTCAAAGTTGGCAAAATTAAACGCTGGCACAATATAATTATTCTTTATTGCGTCTTTTAACATTTTAACTTGTTTCATAAAAACCCCTTAAATATTCGTTTATATTATTTTATAACTATAATTAATAAAAAACAAACAAATTTAACAAAATATTACAAATTGTTTTTGATTTTAATCAAAATGTTGTATACTAAATTTAAAGGGGAAATTATGAAAGTTATTTATGTTATTGATAGCATATCTGAATTAAACAAAAAAATCGGCTTGTTACAGATGAAATACGGCAACAATATTCTTTTTGTTGTGCGCGCTGATTTGGTTGAACTGTTTAAAACTTATGGTTATGTTCCCAACGCGGTTTATTATAAAAACTTAACGAAAATCATTCACACTCTTCTAATCAATTCTAATGACCTTGAAGATATTATAATCTGTTATGCAAGCATTAAATTAGACAACACTCTTATAACAAGATTTACAAATTCAATTGGTAATAGAACCAAAATTGTGAGTGTTATGCCAAAATATAATACTTACGAAAAAGTTTGCAACTCAATTTATAACATTTATGTTAGTTCTTTATTTAAAGCAAAGGACAGCATGATTAGTCCAAAACTTCAATTTATTCCAAAAGATTTACTTCCAGAACTTTTAACCACGCATTTAGGGAATAGACTGTTTGAAATTAACTCAGAACTTTGTAACATAATAGAAGTTGAAAATCAAGAAGTAAACAATGCTTTAAAAATAAAATCATGCGCTTTAAAATTTAATTTAATTGCATTAATTTTCGCTTTAGTTATAACTATTGGACTTCTTGCTTCAATCGCATACTATAAAGTTAATTATTTAATTATCTTTGTTTGTTCTATTTTATATCTTTTAGATATGTTAGTAACTATTATATTCCTATGCAAATCCAAATTTGACAACAGGTTTTTGAAATAACACTTTTAAATAACAAAAAAGAACTGATACAATTCAGTTCTTTTTTGTTAAACTAGATTTTAGCTTCAACTGTTGCAACTTTTCTGCCACGACCATCTTTCTTGAAACGAACGATTCCATCGATTAATGCAAATAAAGTGTAATCTTTTCCACAACCAACATTTGTTGAAGGATAAATTCTTGTGCCTCTTTGACGAACGATAATTGAACCAGCGTGAACGAATTGTCCATCACCGGCTTTCACACCAAGACGTTTTGATTCACTATCTCTACCATTTTTGGTGCTACCGCCACCTTTTTTATGGGCAAATAATTGAATATTAAACTTAATCATTTTGCTTCTCCTTTATTTTAATAAATTTAGAAAACTCTTGAGCAACATT
>JAZONT010000049.1:0-14434 GCA_045654665.1 Candidatus Onthoplasma sp. | reverse complement strand
CGAGTAATTTGTTATAATAAATTAATAAATTTAAAACTTATTGAATTTGATTTTGGAGGACTTATGACAGCGTCGAAAAAGAAAAAATTAAAGATCTGGATAGGCTCAGTTGGGTTGATTTTGCTTGCTGCAATTCTTGCTCTTGGTGGGGTTGCAATTTATTTCAGACTTAACAAGAAAAAAATTGTTCCAAACAAGATAGAGGTTGATCCTCTAGCTTTTTCAATTGATGCTTGGGATGGCTCAACTGTTAATGGAAAAGATTTCAAAGCAGACTTTGGTGGTCGTGGTGAAGAAACTTTAACGATTGATTCGGCGGCCTCATTTGTTTATTTTGTTAATCAAGTTAATTCCGGTGAAGATTTTGAAGGAACAACTGTTTATCTAAACACAAGTGTTGACCTTCAAGGTTACACAATCAATTCAATTGGCTCTGAAGAAAATCCTTTCAAAGGAAATTTCGATGGTGGGTTCTACACAATCTATAACGCAAACATAAGCGGTGATGGTTTGTTTGGTTGTGTTGATGGAACAAGTTCAAATTCAAAAATCAAAAATGTGGGTTTATATAATGCATCAATAAATAGTTCTAATTTAATTGCTGGTGGCTTGATTGGAAAAGCAATCAACACCAACATTGAAAATGTGTTCGTTAATAGTGGAACAATTTCGGCAAAACATAACTTTGGCGGTTTGGTTGGTGAGCTTATTTCGACAAACGGCGAGCATTACATAATCAATTCATTTGTTGACACAAGTGTAACTGCTGAAAGCTTTGGTGGTTTGGTTTATAAAATTGAAACATTTAACAATGAAGACAATAAGGTTTCAATAATTGATTCGTATTGCACATATGCAAGTGTTCCGGTTGTTGAAGTTAGCACGGAAGAAAACGTTTATTATAACAATGTTATCAAACCAGTTAGTACTTCAAGCTTTGTTAACTTTGATTATGATGCCAAATATGGAAACGGCAAAACTTGGTGTGATTATCAAAGAAGAGATAAAACTCGCGAACTTCAATTTAATTTTCCAATCCAATCGGGATTTGTTAAAACATATTTAACAGGTTCTCACTATGAAGGCGTTGTTGTGGTTGGTGACACTGTTGTTGACACAACAAGCATTGCAGATGCGTTTGATGTAGCTGAAAGAAATGTTAGAAATTTAGAAACTGCTGAAATCAATATTATTGTTGAAAAAGTGTTTATGGAAGCAAAAGCTGAAGTTGAAAACTCTTCAATTGCGCTAAACGCAGCGAAAGACACAACAATTGTTCGTGGCGAACACAACAAAGAAAGTATGTTTGTTGCAAAAGGTGATGGATTAATAATAATTGGCTCTGGTGCAACAACATTGTTTGCTGACGATCAAAACGATGAACAAAACACAATCGTTCTTGATGGTAATAAACAAATATTTGAACAAAACAATCAAAAAACAGGTGCTGTGATAGTTTCAAATGGCGCAGATGTTTATATTGGAAATAATGTAATAATAAAGAATAATATTAATAATAGTAATGTTGGTTATGGTGGCGCAGTTCTTGTTTATGGAACGGAAACAAAACCTGTTATTAATGCAACAATTGAAAACTGTCATTCAACAAAAGCTGGTGGTGCAATCTGTACTGTTGGTGTTATTCCAGAAACGATTGGTTCAATAAGAAATTGTTCAGCGCAAGGTAACGGTGGTGGACTCGCTGTTTTAAGTGAAATCACTGATGTGAAAACTGTTCAAGCAATGAGCAAACTCTATGGTG
Source organism: Candidatus Onthoplasma sp. (assembly GCA_045654665.1). Classification (GTDB taxonomy): domain Bacteria; phylum Bacillota; class Clostridia; order Christensenellales; family UBA1242; genus Onthoplasma. The sequence goes on along the minus strand of JAZONT010000049.1, from coordinate 12,672 downwards.
AAACAAGAAAAGTTCAATTCATGGCTGATCAAATTGATAAAGCGGAAGCTGTTGTTATCAATGCAGAAAGTGATATAACATTTGATGATCTTCATTCAGATAAAAACGGTGGTGCCATTTATGCAGGAACTGAAGATGGAACAACCTTGTTTAACGTTACAATTTCAGGTGACCACACTGTTACTTTCACAGGTAACACGGCTGCCTCAGCAGGTGGTGCAATATATGCGTTAAACGTAACAATCAATGAAGGTGTAACTGCAACCTTCGTTGGCAATGGAGCAAATCATTTTGGTGGTGCAATATTTGCTAAATATTCTCTTTCTATCTATGGAACAGCAATATTCACAGAAAACGAAGCGTCGGTTCGTGGTGGTGCAATATTTGCTGGAAGTTTTCTTTCTATCTATGGAACAGCAACCTTCACTAGCAACACTGCCTCAGAAGGTGGTGCAATCTATACAATGAAAGCTGTTATAATCGAAAGAGATGCAACAGCAACCTTCACAAGCCACTTTGGTGATGTAATTCATGCAGCAGGAGACGTAACCATTAACGGAACAGCAATCTTCACAAGCAACGATACTGCAATTTCTAGTGATGTAACCATATCGGGAAAGGCAACCTTCACAGGCCACATTGGTAGTGCAATTTGGGGTGATGTAACAATCAACGCAGGTGCGGAAGCAACATTTACAGAAAACACGGAAGCGTATTCAGGTGGTGCAATTAATGGTGATGTAACCATATCGGGAAAGGCAACCTTCACAGGTAACAGAACAATGTCTTATGATGAATATGAAGAGAAAGAATATGGTGTAATTTTTGGTGGTGGCGCAATTTGTGGCGACGTGACCATCAACGCAGGTGCAACTGCAATATTCACAGAAAACGAATCAGTGGCTCTCGGTGGTGCAATTCGTGGTGATGTAATCATAAACGAAGATGCAACTGCAACATTCACAGACAATGAATCAGAAATTCGTGGTGGCGCAATTTCTGGTAATTTAACAATCGGAGGTGCAGCAGTCTTTACTGGCAACACTGCTGTAAAAGAGGGTGGTGCAATTTGGGGAGCTTTAGACATATTTGGAACAGCAACCTTCACAGGCAACACTGTTTCTGATGCGGGTGGTGCAATATGTGGACATGTAACCATAAACAAAGGAGCGGAAGCATCGTTTGCAGAAAATGAAGCAAAGAGAGGTGGTGCAATCTATTTGTTAGGCGTTGGTGTTTCAATTGCTGAAGGTGCAACAGCAACCTTCACAGGCAACACATCGGAAAACGGTGGTGCAATATATGCTAAATATTCTCTTTCTATCAACGGAACAGCAACCTTCACAGACAATGCTGCCTCAAAAAGTGGTGGTGCAATATATGCTCCAAATTCTCTTTCTATCTATGGAACAGCAACCTTCACAGGCAACACTGCCTCAACAGGTGGTGGCGCAATTTCCACATCAGCCAATGTTTCAATTGCAGAAGACGCAACAGCAACCTTCACAGGCAACACATCTAAGGAAAACGGTGGTGCAATATATGCTCAAAGTTTTCTTACTATCAATGGAACAGCAACCTTCACAGGCAACACTGCTAGGTATGGTGGTGGCGCAATTAGGGCAGCTAATTTATGGATCTATGGAACAGCAACCTTTGGTGGCGAAGATGAAGAAGGAAATTCTTTAGGAAATTCAACGCAAGGAGATGGCGGTGCAATTTGGGCAAATGTGACCATCTACGGAACAGCAACCTTCACAGGTAACACTACTAAGTTCACTGGTGGTGCAATTTCTGGAAATGTAACAATTAACGCAGGTGCGGAAGCAACCTTCACAAAAAACATTGTAACAGAAGGCGAAGGTGGCGCAATTTCTGGTAATTTAACAATCGGAGGTGCGGCAATCTTTACAGGCAACACTGCCACTAACAATGGTGGCGCAATTTACACATCAGCCTATGTTTCAATCTATGCAGGTGCAACAGCAATTTTCACAGACAACACTGCCACTAACAATGGTGGTGCAATTTACACATTAAGCAATGTTTCAATCGATGAAGGTGCAACAGCAACGTTCACAGGCAACGAATCAGAGGGGCGTGGTGGCGCAATTTATGCAACAAATGATGTTTCAATTGCAGAAGGAGCAACAGTAACTTTCACAGACAATGCTACCTCAAAAAGTGGTGGCGCAATTTACACATTAGCCAATGTTTCAATTGCAGAATACGCAACAGCAATCTTCACAAGCAACGCTGCCTCAGCAGGTGGTGGCGCAATTAGGGCAACTAGTTTATGGATCTATGGAACAGCAACCTTTGGTGGCGAAGATGAAGAAGGAAATTCTTTAGGAAATTCAACGCAAGAAGATGGTGGCGCAATTAGGGCAGATGTGACCATCAACGGAACAGCAACCTTCACAGGTAACACTACTAAGTTATATGGTGGTGCAATTTCTGGAAACGTTAAAATTAACTCAGGTGCGGAAGCAACCTTCACAAAAAACATTGTAACAGAAGGCGAAGGTGGCGCAATTAGAGGTACTGCATACATATACTCAGGTGCGCAAGTAACCTTCACAGGAAACAGTGCTGAAGGAAATGGTGGTGCAATCTGTAGTGTAGATAAATGGAATCGAGCTGTGTATATTTACGGAGGAACAGCAACCTTCACGGGCAACACAGCAGGGCAAGAAGGTGGTGCAATTTGGGGAAATGGCGCAACCCTCAGCGGTACAGCAATATTCACAGAAAACGAAGCGTCGGTTCGTGGTGGTGCAATTTATGCATATAGAGACATGTATCTGGCAGGAACAGCAACCTTCACTAGCAACACTTCTGGCGAAGAAGGTGGTGCAATCTATACAATACAAGCTGTTATAATCGAAACAGATGCAACAGCAACGTTCACAGACAACGCTGCCTCAAAAAGCGGTGGTGCAATATGGGGAAGTATAACCGTAAATCAAGGTGTTCAAGCAATATTTACAGAAAACACTGCTGAGGATGGTGGTGCGGTTTATGGAAGTGCAACCATCAACGGAACAGCAATCTTTGGTGGCGTGGATGAGGAAGGAAACTCTTTAGGAAACTCCTCACTAAATGGTGGTGCAATATATGGTGATGTAACCATAACCACAGGTGCGCAAGCAACGTTTACAGGCAACACTGCATTAGAAAGAGGTGGCGCAATCTATAATGTAAATAAATGGACTAAAGCTGTGTCAATGTCAGGAGGAGGAACAGCAAGCTTCACAGGCAACACTGCTGGCCAAGAAGGTGGCGCAATTTGGGGAGACGTGACCATCAACGGAACAGCAACCTTCGATGAAAATACGGCGGTAACAGGTGGTAGTTCAATTTACTTAACTGAAGATAATTCTAGTTTAGATGGTGACATTGAATTTATTGGAAATTCTTCAATAGGTCAAATATCTTGTTCTTTAGTGGTTCTAAATCTTAACACTGTTCAATTCACAAAAACAGATCCAAATTCAATTGATATTTTCTTGAGTGAAGATGCTAGAATAACTCAAAGTGGTAACTTCACTTCTGCAAAACAATTTAATGTTAAAATGGAAAGTCCAGTTTATTACACTGGCGAAATTGATGGTTCTTGTTTCTATCAAATAAACAGCGAGTTCACGAACACAGCGGAATACACTCAAACAAGTCCATTTAACATTCTAAATCTTCCTGATAACTGCATTGTAAATTATAATGATGTTCTTGAAGGTTATGGTCTTATTGTTAAAACAATTGAAAAACCAAATATTGACATCTCTGAAGCAATCTATTATTACAATGGTGAATCAATAACATTTAATCCTGGAATAAATGAAGAATTTATGACGATTTCAGGTAATTCAGCTATAAATCCTGGTGAATACACAGCAACAATTGCTCTTAAAGAGTATTATCGCTGGGCCGATCAAGCAAATGCAACTAATGGAAATGTTGAAACTGTTAACGTTCCTTGGAAGATTGCTCTTCCTGAAATAGAATTATATGATGAAAATGGCGAATATTGGGATAGCATTTTCACAAAATATGGAACCAACGAAGTTTATTTAGACGAGTTGGCAAAAACAAAAATCTCAATGAAAATTCCAACCAAAACGGGTTATAACTTCACTGGTTGGTTTAGTGAAACAAACAACACATTCGTAACAGACGAAGAAGGAAATCTCATCTCTAACATTGCAAACTTCACTGATTCAAACGGAAAGTGGATTTGCCTTGGCAGTGATAACAACGGCTTGAAGGCAACTTTTGAGGCAAGTAATGTTAAAGTAACACTTGATGCAAATGGTGGAACATTTGCTGATGACTCAACTTCAAAAGAAATTGAACAAACATTTAATGAAAAATATGAGTTCCCAGAAGATCCAACTCGTTATGGTTACACATTCGCTGGTTGGAAATTGGGTGAAACATTAATTGATGAAAATTCAATTGTTCAAACTCCAAGTGATCACACACTTCTTGCAAATTGGAATATTAATTCTTATTATGTTGAACTAGAATTCGTTGTTACAACAAATATAACTGGCAACACTAAAGTGCTTTCTGCTGAAGAATTGCAAGAATTTGGAATCAGTGCTGATATTTATGTTGGAGATGTGTTATATAAAGATTTAACTTCTCTTAACATTAAAGTCGACTATTTAACATCGTTCAGTGTTAATAATGTGATGTTTGATGAAAAATGGTTTGAATTTGATGAAAATTACGAGTCTGGAACAATCACTGATCAAACAACAATTCGCATTTTCTTAACTGCAAAAGAGGTTGACTTTGCTTATAACCCATATGAAAGTGATTTTAGAGGCGAAATTAAAATAAATGGAGAAAAATTCACAGCAGATTATTTGTTAGTGTCGGCACTTGAAGGATATTATGGCATTGAAGAAATTGAAATTAAAATAACTTATGATTTTGGTGATAAGGCTGAAAATATTAGTGGTCAAACCGAAGTTGATTTTGCTTCTGATGAAGGCATAATATATGTTTATTCACCTGAAAACACAATTCTTGAATTCACTTGGAAACCTCTAGAACAAGGAAGTTGTGATGTGGCAGAAAAATATAAATTTTGCAATAACATCAAATTGGAATTTAGTGAAAATGCCACCGTAATCGACAGGAATTACGGAAAAGAACTCAATTCAGTTGAATATGTAACGAGTTCGAGTGACGTACCATTTTATTTATACGTAGAATTAACACCTAACACTGGGTATAACTTTGAGGGTTTTGAAGTTTATCAAGGTGAAGAATATTTGGGTGTTGTAAACAGCGAAAATACTTCAATTGATTTTATTGATCAAGATAGTGGATATGTTTATTTGTCATACTTTGAGGAAGTAAGTAATGAGGAATGGTACGGACCAATTGTTGAATACTACTATTCTTACATTGTATCTCTTGAAGTAGGTGCACATGATGTTATAGATTTGATAACAATCAAAGCTTTAGTAACTCCAATAACTTACACTATTGAATTTAAAGGCGATGGAACAATCGATCCTCGACAAGTTGAAATTGAATATGACGAAATTTATCGTTTGCCAGATGCCTCAACCAGCATGGTTTCAAGTCATGTCATAAACATTGACGAAGGTAATGGAACAACCACAACTTGGGAAGGTCAAACACCTTTCGCATATTGGTCTACAACCTACATCGGCGATGACGCACAATTTGGTTTAACTGAAGAGCTGGGCTCAACAGATTTTTCACAAATTCCAAATATGGCATATGTGAAGAATTTAACAGAAACCGATGGAAGCAATGTGAGTTTTTATGCTTCATATTCAAAAGTTTCTTACACAACTTATCTTCCAACACGCGTTGGTTACACATTCTTAGGTTGGGATAGTAGTTATGATAACACTGACGACTTAATTCCAGCGGGAACAACTCTTGAGTTCAATAAAGGATCTTCAAACTTAACTGCGGTTTGGGAAATTAATAAATACACTTTAGATGTTCAAGTTACAGTTGATGGTGAAGTTGTGGATAGTGATTACTTAACCACAAATAACATTTCGTTTAACTTAAAAGTTGGCGAAACAGTTCAATCTAACTTAACAAGTTTCAGTGAAGAACTTGAATTTAACACTCAATATTCACTTACTGGATTAACGTTTGTTGCGGATAAACTCATTTGGGCCAACCAAGAAGAAATCTTGAATGTTGTTAACACGTTAGGTGCAGATCATGAAACACTCACAATTGAACTTGTAACAAAAACTTACACATTAACATTTAAAGGTGACAACTTATCTTCTGTTAGTTCAAGTAATGGTGAATTCACTCTTGAAGTTGAACACGGAACTAAAGTAACACTTTCAAATGTTTTAGATGTAAACCCAACAGCAACAGTTAATGGAATAACTTTCACTTACACAATTTCAAAACCAGACACAGATAAATACGATTACTATATTTATTGGTATATCAATGAAGTTGTTGGAAGTGGTGAAGTGATTATCACTGAAAACACTGAAATCTATTTAGGTGTTGAAACACAATTAAGAGAATTCATTGTTTATATTACAGCTAATGAAGAATATGGTCAGTTAAATAAAAATAATGGTGACGTAATTAATAGTGATCAAATAACCATAACTCATGGTGAACAAATTTCCGTAAATGGCACAAACATTGAAATTCATTCTAATTCATATACTGCTGTTGCAAAAGATGGAGATGCTCAATATCACTATGAATTTGATGGTTATTATATTGGTGAAACAAAAATAACAGGCAATCACACAATTTCTGGTGTTACATATATTGAGGCAAGGTTTAAACCTGTTGTTAATCAATACACAGTCTCATTTGTGATTAATGAAACCGCTCCATATGGAGATTATGGAACAGTTCCAGAAAGTTTCAAGGTTGACTATGGAACAACAATAACCCAAAATGCAGATAAATCATTAACAATTGGAAACACAACAGTTAGTGCAACTGCTGATGAAATGGATAATGGTTACACATATTCATTCGATTCTTGGTTAGGTTTAATGAACACTGTAACAGGTGACACTCAAATTACTGCAAGATTCACAAGAACAGCAAGGGTTTACACAATCTCTTATGAAGGTGTTGATAACGAAATTTGGAACAACCCAACATCTTACACCATTGAAAGTTCTCCAATAACTTTAACCAATCCAACAAAAACTGGTTATATATTTGCTGGATGGAGTGGAACAGATCTTGATGGCATTGTTGAAAATGTAACAATTCCAACCGGTTCATATGGAAACAGAAGTTATAAGGCAAATTGGTTAGTTAATATTGAAATAACAGACAGTGGAAAAGATAACAACATTTATGGAGTTTATGTTTATGATAAAGATGAAAATCTTATTAATGAAGATAACAAACCATACACAACAACATTCACACTCCTTGCTGATGAAACTTACACAATAAAGGTTGCTTCAACATTAAGATATGATGAAGAAAACAATAATTATCAAATCTTAAGAGTTAGTTTGGATAATGTTGCTGTGCTTACTCAAGATTCACTTCACGGAGCAACTCCAGGAACAATGGATCAAACAACTGTTTGGAACAACAAACAAATAACTCAAGCTATGAAGATTAAGTTTGAATATCTTGATTCATATAAACTTATTGTTAAACAAACAGAAAACACAATTTATGGAATTTCATTAGAAGTTGTTAATGAACAACAAACAGTGATTTTATCTCACAAGGCAACAAATTCTTATATGATTGCAGTTGGAACTCCAATCAATTTCTTAGTTGATTCAACTCCAATTTCGGTAACTACTGATAAATATACTTATATTGGAATTAATTACATTGTTGTCAGCGGAGAAAATTCATCATCTCACACTATTGGCGTTCAAGGTGGTGGAGATCTTCAATTCTTGAAGTTCACTCACAATGGTCAATATCCTAATGATTTAGATGTGGGAACATATCAATATCGCATTTCTTCTGATGTGAAGATGACTGAAATTTCAGTTCAAACTGTAACAAGTAAAGTTGTTGAACTTAACACGAACACACTTCCATCAAGTGGAACAATAACTTTAACTTCAGTTCATGGTTTCAACAAAATTATCGATGCAGATTCAACAAGCGTTATCTTGTATAGCGGGGTTTGGACTGTTTCGTTAAGCGACTGGACTCTTGATGAAATTAAAGCTGTGTTCGGTGCTAATTATGTAACTCAAGAAACTATTGATGGAAAAACTGTTATTAAAGTTACAATTCCTTAAGCTTTGAGTTCGATGTGAGAAAACTCATATTAATCAAACAACTTAATGAAAACATGTTTTGTTGTTAGTGACAAACAAAAAGAAGGGCTAGTGCTCTTCTTTTTTTGTTTAAATATATATTGAAGATAAGAAATTTATTGAAAATTCCATCATATATTTATAAAAAATGCCACATTTCATCTCAATTTGAACATTTAACTATAAAAAAAATTTAAAATTGGGTATTGACAAAATGGGGTTTTTAGGTATAATGTTTTTAACAAATTTTAATTTGGGGAAGTAATATGAAGAAATTTTTGATATTTTTAGTGTCATTAGTTGTGGTGGTTTGTGTTGGTTTAACCACTTACTATTTCATGCGTAATAATGAAATTATCACAATAAAAACTAAAGAAATTTATTGTAATTCAGGAGATGTTATTCCACTTAAATCACTTGGAATTAACATTGAAAAGGCAAATATTTCAAACAAAACCAAGTTTGATTATAATGCTGGTGGTGATAATGTAACAAAATATATAAGATATGATGAAGCTAGCGCGTCATTCATCGTTTCAAATGAAAATGGTGGCGATGTAACTTTAGTTATTAGCACCACAAACAAGAAATATCCAGATTTTACAATCAATGTTCACATTGGTAATGGAACAAAAGAAAGCCCATACTATATATTTAATGAAACTGAATTAAATCGCATTGGTTCAACTTACAGATTAGATAGTTATTATAAACTAATGAATAACATCACCTTAACCTCAAACTTTAAACCTATTGGTTATAATTCAAACACTTCTTCTTGGGAAGGATTCAGTGGTCACTTTGATGGTCAAGGTTACTCAATCAAGGGAATGAATTTAAATGGTGTTGAATCAGAAAAAATTGGTTTATTCTCAAGCATTAATGCAGGTGCAAAAGTTCAAAACTTAAGCATAGAAAATGCAAATATTGTTGGTGAATATAAAAATGCCGGTATTTTAGCAGGATCAATTCAAGGATCAATTGAAAAAATTCAAATTAAAAATTCAACAATAACAAACTCAATGAGCAACAGTGCAACTGGATCTATTGCGGGTGTTGTTTCTGGAAATGTTAAGTTAACATATGCTGACAATGTAACTATTAATGTTAGCGGAACTGAAGAAAATGTTTTAAATAATGTGGTTGTTGGTGGACTTTTCGGTGAAGTTAATCAAACAACAATTCAAGCATGTTACTCTAACAATGTTGAATTAAACATTTCAAATGCATCTAAAGTTAAAGCGGGTGGATTAACAGCTGTGTTCGTAATTGGAACAGAGCAAGGCTCAATTCAACAATCTTACTCTAACGCAGTTTGCACAAATGAAAACTTTGGTGCTTTCATAGGTGAAATTGTTGCTTCTCAAGATTTCAACATCAATGAAGCGAATATGTTGCGCCATTTAATTGGTAATATGGCTGTTGTTTATGGTGTTGAAAACTCAGAAAACATTTTAGACACTAATTTGGTTAAAAACTATGATGCAACGTTCTTCAAAAACACAAACAATCCAAGCAATCCAACTTTCTATGATAAAGCCGCTGCGCTATATTTAGTTCGTGGTTTTGCAAGTGCTGGTGAAATGATAACAACAAATGAATTTGTTTTCTATGCAATTGATGTTAACACAATCACTAATTGGGACACAACGTACGTTTGGAACACAAGCAATAATTCACTTCCAACTTTAAGAATGGGATTAATTTATCCTGAACTTCCATCAGGTGAATATTTAAGAAGAGATTTAACTGAAATCAACACAGGTGATAAAGAATCTTTTGATAACACTTTTGAAGAAGCTGTTAAAGATAAAAATATTAAATTACTTGAAGATGTTGATTTGTCTAGCGGATGGACTCCTGTTGAAATCAGCAATGTAACACTTGATGGTAACAACAAAACAATCACAATTAACTTAAATAAAGCTGTTGATAATAATTTAGGTTTGTTCACAATAATTGATAACTCAACAATCAAAAACTTAAACATTAAAGTTCTTGGTGTTAGTGCAAACTCAACAAATGCAGGTGCTTTGGCAGGAATTATCACTTCATCAGACAAATTAACAAATTCAACAATTGAAAATGTTAACATCGAATATGTTGGTTTTGCAAACCCTGTTATTAAAAACTTTGGTGGTATAGCAGGAATCATTGAAAACACAACAATTAACAATGTTAAAGTTTTAAACTTAAATATGTCTGGTAACGCAGTTGATGAAGCAGGAGCTTTGGTTGCGTTTGTTAATTCAACTTCTAAGATAACTAATGCAACAATTGAAAATACAATTGTTTCTGCTAAATATAATTCAGGTATTGTTGCAACAAACAACGGAACAATCACTAATGTAGTTGCAACAATCAATGTTCAATATAAATCAACTTCAGCTCAAGCAAATGTTGCAGGTATTGCTGGAACAAACAACGGAACAATTGATAACGTTGATTTAACAACAAACATTTCTATTGAAAATGCTGGCCAAACAACTTATGTTGGTGGAGCAGTTGCAACAAACAACGGAACAATTTCAAACATTGAAATTTCAGGTGAAAAAATTGAAATTTTAACAAATAGTAACAAATCAATTTATGTTGGTGGTATTGTTGCAACAAATAACGGAACAATTGAAAATGTTGTTAATAATATTGCTTCAGTTGGAACTTATCACGTTGGAGCAAATAACATTGTTGGTGGTATTGTTGCAACAAATAACGGAAAAATTAGCAAAGTTATCACTCAATCAGACTTATATGGTAATAATGTTTCTGGTGTTGTGGCAATTATGAACAACACAAACGCAACAATTGATCAAGTTGTTGTTGGAAAATTTAACGCAGAAACAAAAGAATTAGCTCAAAACAAAATTGAAGCTGATAAATATATTGCGGGAGTTTCAGTGAACTTCCAAAAAGGAAAGATTACCAATGCGCAAGTTGCAAGTGAACTTGTTGGAAAAACAAACTCAACAAGAAGTTCATTGGTTGTTCTCATTTTCCCATATGGTGCAACTCTTCAAAACGCAACTGTTAACAGCTCATTCTCTGGCTATGGTGAAAAATATAGAGAATCTTGGACTGATTTTGCTTCATACGCAAACAAAGCTGAATTTGGTTTAGTTAATGGTGAAACAGGCGACGAAAGATTTAACCTTTATAAATACGATTCATTCCATGGAATTATGCAAAGTGTTGTAATCAACAACAGTAATGCAGGTGTGAGTGATGCAAAAGCTGCAATGGGTGCTGCATTTGCATTCAGCAAAGATTATCAAGACACTGCAGAAAGTAGTTTCATCAAAGTCGTTTCAAATTCTCAATTTAATCAATATTCAAGTTTTACAGGTTCATTCACATTTGTTTGTGCAAAATCAACATTGTTAGGAATTGAACATGAAGCAACCAAAACATTAACATTCTCAATGGGAGATGTTTGGAAACCAACAAGCGGAATAAATTTGAAATGTATTTATGAATTGTTAAATATTCAAGAAGAAACTTATCAAAGTCCAAACACAAATCTTCGTTAAAAAGAAAAAAACGGAAAATTCATTTCCGTTTTTTTCTATGTTAAAAATAAAACAATTTTCTAACGATAGTATGTTATGTTGACTAAAATAAAAAAGCCAGCAAGGAAAGCTGGCTATTTGGCTTATCTTGTGCTTTAAGCAAAACTATGCGTTTGCTTTTTCTTGTTCGTATGCAGCCAAGATAGCAGAACTGATTTGTTCTCTTGTTTCAGTGTTAAGTGGGTGCACGATATCACGATACTCGCCACTTGGTGCTTGCTTTGAAGGCATAGCAATAAAGTTGCCGTTGTTTCCTTCAATAACTTTCACATCATGAACAACAAATGCGTTGTCAATTGTGAAAGATGCAACAGCTTTCAACTTGCTATCTTCTTTAGTCACCAATCTGATTCTGATGTCTGTAATATTCAAGTCTGTTCACCTTCCCCTTTTTTAGATTAACTTCCAGTATTCCTAGTAGTCACTAATATTTTACAACAAAATAAGAAAAAATAGCAAACGATTTTTATATGTTTTATTATTCTTTAAATAAATTAGTAATAGGAATATTCAATAATTCACTTATTGAAATCATCATTTTTAAACTTATATTAATTTTGCCATTTTCCAATTTACTAATATAGCTGGAATCTTTACCCAATCTTAAACTCATTTCATAAGCAGAAATTCCTAATTTTTGTCTTTCTTTTGCAACATTTATTCCAAATTGTTCAAATTTCATATCTTTTCTCCTAAAAAAAGAATAAACTATTAAAATAATTGACATATGGACTGATATTCCATATAATGGAATTATGGTCAATGAAATAAAAAATAATTCATGTTGCGTAATAGGTCACAGAAAAATTGAAAATAATAAA
>JAZONT010000048.1:0-6186 GCA_045654665.1 Candidatus Onthoplasma sp. | reverse complement strand
AGATTTTGAGTCTCGTGCGTCTGCCATTTCGCCACATTTGTATATTTGCTTGAAACAATTGCATTTTAGCATAAAATGTTAATTTTGACAAGTGTTTTTTAAAAAAAATAAAAACACTTTAAATAATAGTTAATAAAATTATTCGAATTTTGATATAATTTTGGAAAACAGATGATTTTTAAATAAAATAAAAGTTTTTAATTTAAAGATAAACCAATTATTGCATGATTATATATTTACGGGTGAGAATGACGAGTTAACATAAAAGATAATTATTTCATAATAACATTATATTTTAGCAATAAACTTGTTTGCGAAATTTTAAAAAAATATTGCAAAATTTTTTATATCGTGTATAATGCTTACATAAAAGTTTTCAGATATGCAACAAAAGAAGAAGTTGATTTGATTTTGCAAGGTCGAATTTTGGATGTTGGTGGTTATTGTGAAAAAACGAACTGTAACACACATAGATATAAATGTGATACTAAGTATTTGCATTTTTTTAAAAAAATATCATCAATAGAAGAAATTAAATGTTTGAAAAGAGGTAAAAAAAGAACTTATTATATTTGTGAATATGACATTCCAATGCTTGTTTTGATGTTTGGTAGGGGTGTGGGATATTATAATTCTAAAGGACTTTATAAAAACTTAACAAGTCATGTTGAATATATTGTTCCGGTTGAATACATGAGAACTGAATGGTTGAAGATGTATAAAATTGATAACTTTGAAAAATCAAATGAAAAAGAAATGACTTTTTAGTCATTTTTTTTATTTAAACGATATTAACATGGTTGAGTTTTTTTGAGTTTTATTATATAATCATACTATGGAAAAATTTGTTATCATTGATGGAAATAGTTTAATAAACAGGGCATTTTATGGGCTTCCTGCGCTAAAGAGTTTGTCGGGAAAACCTTGTGGTGCGGTTTACGGTTTTATTAATATGATGCTTGGCTTAATTTCAAGCGAAAAACCAAAATACTTGGTTTGCGTTTTTGATGCTGGCAAGCATACTTTTAGGCATGATATGTATGCAGAATATAAAGGAACACGCGGACCAATGCCAGAAGATTTACACACGCAACTTATTGATTTAAAAGAACTTTTAAAAACGATGGGAATAAAAGTTATAGAACGAAAAGAAATCGAAGCGGATGATATTGTTGGGTCCTTAACTAGAAAATTCAATGAAAAGTTTATTTTAATTTCAGGCGATAAAGATCTTTTGCAACTTGTAAATGAAAACACAACTGTTTGGCTCACACAAAAAGGAATTAGTAACGTTTTGAAAGTAACACCTGAAGTGTTAAAGAGTGAATTTAATCTTGAACCATATCAAGTTATTGAATTAAAAGCAATAATGGGTGATAGTTCGGATAATATTCCAGGGGTTAGTGGGATTGGAAAAGTTGGTGCAACGAAATTGATTGATGAATATCAAAACCTTGATAATGTTTATGCTAATATTGATAAACTTCCAAAAGGAACGCAAACCAAACTAATTGAAAATAAAGAAATGGCATATCTTTCTAAACAGCTTGCAACCATAAAACTCGACGTTGAATTAGATTGCTCTATTAAAGATTGCGAATATCATCTTCCTTTTAATAAAGAAACATATTCGATTATGCAAGATTTAGATTTTAAATCACTTTTAAAACGAAAAGAGTTTTTTAATGAAAATTATGTTCAAAATGAAACAATAATAGAAAAAGAAATCAATGTTGAAATAACAGAAATTGAAAGTAATGAAATGCTTGATAAAATGACTGATTTCTTAGGTGAAGGCTTTGCTGTTACTATGGATGATATGAGCATTCACTTTGCTAAAGAGAATAAAGAATTTGTGTTATACACAAGCGGAATAATTTTTAATTTAAACATTGATAAAATTAAAAACTTATTAGAAAGTGACAAACAAAAAGTTTGTTTTGATGCAAAGGCTTTAATGTGGAAACTCAGTTTTCATGAAATTAATTTGAATAACTATTTTGATGTGTCTTTGGCAATATATATTGCAAATGAAATGGATGCTGAAATAACACTTTCAGATGCCATTAAACTTAATAACATTTCATCAAATAGTGAAACAGTTTCTCTTTTAAAACTTAAAGAAATTTATGTTAACAAATTGATTAGTTCATTACAATTAAAACTCTTTAGTGAAGTAGAGTTGCCACTTGTTGACGTTCTTTTTGAAATGGAAAAAACAGGAATAAAGATAGACACAAACCAAATCAAAAATCTAAGTGAAATTTATCACGAAGAACTAGATAATTTAACTCAAAAAATTTATAACATTGCTAATGAGGAATTTAATATTAACAGTCCAAAACAACTTCAATCAATACTATTTGAAAAATTAAATATTGAATATAAAGGTAAGAAAAGCACCTCAATTGAAGTTTTAAACTCAGTAAAAGATAGGCATGAAATTGTACCACATTTAATTAGATATAGAAAAGTTGCAAAACTAATAAGCACCTATTTAGATGGAATGTTAAATTGTGTTAAAGATGATGGCAAAATTCACACAACTTTCATGCAAAGAACAACTTCAACGGGAAGATTATCATCAAGAGAACCAAACCTTCAAAATCTTCCAATTAGGGATGACGAAGGTAGAGTGTTAAGAAAAATGTTTTTAAGTTCATTTGATGGTGGAACGATAATCAGCGCAGACTATAATCAAATTGAACTAAGGCTTATTGCAAACTTTAGTGAAGATGAAACAATGATTGCCGATTATTTAAGCGGAAAAGATATTCACACGGCAACTGCAAGCAAAATTTTTGGCGTTGAAATGGATGATGTTACAAAAAATATGCGTAGAGTTGCAAAATCTGTTAATTTTGGCATTATTTATGGAATTGGCGCGTATGGTCTTAGTCAAAATATCAACTCATCAGTTAAAGAAGCAAATGAGTTTATTCAAAAATATTTGGAAATTTACCCAAAAGTTAAGGCATATGGTGAAGAGTGTGTTCAAGTTGCGCGTGAAAAAGGTTATGCAACAACTTATATGGGAAGGATAAGACATCTTAATGACATTAATTCAGGTAATCATGTAATAAGAAGTTTTGCTGAGCGTGTTGCAAAAAATATGCCACTTCAGGGTAGTGCAAGTGACATAATTAAAGTTGCCATGATAAAAGTGTTTAATAAACTAAAAGAGAACAATTTAAAAAGTAAATTAATTCTTCAAATTCACGATGAATTAGTTGTTGACTGTTTTCCAGGCGAAAGCGAGATTGTGAAAAAGATTTTAAAAGAAGAAATGGAAAGTGTTGTTGCTTTTAAAGTTCCGCTATTAGTTGATGTTGAAGAGGGAACAACTTTGTTTGATGCCCATTAATAAAAAAATAACACAACAAAATAATTAAAAACTCAAATTAGTTAAGAAAATAGTTTGAGTTTTTTGTTTTTTATTATATTATAATATTGATGACAAACGAAGAAAGAAAAGAATATTGTATGAAACGCAATGTGAAATTGCATCCTTTGCTCAACGCTTTCACATGGGATGTTATTTTTGTGTGGACAATTTCCACAATGTTCTTTTCAAATGTTAAAGGTCTTAACTATTCTCAAATCATTGCCCTAGATTCAATTTTAATGATAATTGGATGTTTGATGTGTATTCCTGTTCAAAGATTGTTGCAAAATGTTAAAGCAAAAGTTGCAATAAGATTTGGTTGTTTAGGTTATGCTGCATTTTTATTGCTTTGCATATTTGGAACAAATTATTTCACATTTATTTTAGCTCAACCATTTTTAGCTTTTGGCTATGTTGTTATGTCGGTTAAAATGAATGGTGTTTTAACACAAAGTTTATCTGTTTTAAAAAGAGAGAAAGAATATGATAAGGTTTGTGGAAAAGGTTTTAGTTTATACTATGTGTTTGAATGTGTTGGTGCAATCGTTATCACATATATTTATAATTATAATCCATATCTTGCATTTGCAACATCATTACTTATTGTTTTAATAAGCATAATATTAACATTTTTCATAACCGACGCTTCAAAATTTCAAGAAAAAAACATTGAAATTGAGGCAAAAGAAGAAAGTAAAATTAAGGCGGTGAAAAAACCAGATGGCTATTTTAAAATCGCATTTTCAGGCTTCTTTCTAACACTTTTAATTTACTCATTGATTTTTAGAGGAACGTTATCAATAACTGGTTCAAGTTATAAAGTTTATTTAGATCAAATGATAAATTTAAAAGCAATTCCAATGTGGTTATTTGGTTATTTATATGCATTTTCAAGACTGCTAGGTGCAATTGCCAGCAAATATCAATTTAAATTCAATTTAAAATTTGGTGTTAGAAGTTTAGTTATTATTAATGTGTTGATATTTATTTGTTTTTATGTTGCGGGAATTTTATATTTATATAATCCAACAAATTTAGCGTGCATGATAACCATTATTATTTTATGTTGTTTAAGCACGGCACTAAGAATGCCACATCAAATTTTTGTGAATAATTATATGCAGGTTTGTGTTCCAAAGAAAAATATTGAAAGAGCATATGCTATAAGAACAACAGTTGAATATTTAGGATATGGAATAATAAGTGCTTTATATGCAGGTTTGTTAGCATTGTTTAATGACAATTGGGGTCTAACCAATATTGTTTATATTTCAATTCTTGCCATTCCTTTGATTGTTTCTTTAATTTTCTTTATTAGAGCGTTAATTAAAAAACATGCGCAAAAATTCACAGTTGTTAAAGATGAATATTCAAAAGATTAAAAAAAATCGCTTATTGCGATTTTTTTTGTGACTACTTTATTTTGAACATATCGTGAAAATTATTTTATTAAATTGTCAATATTTCAGTTTGAACATTGTCAGTTTCTTCAAGTGTTGGTTCATCAATTATTAAAATAGTTTCTTTAATTTCATCTGGAATTTCTTTTTCAAGTGCTATGATTTGAGCCATAATGTTTTCTTTTTTATTTATGCAACAACTTTCTTTTTCGCCAACTTTTTTTGAAAGTCTTTCGAACATTGCCTCACTTCTTTTAAATTTTTTATTAACCATATTAAAGAAAAAGAAACGTTCCCAACTTAAAACAGACAAAACAAAAGCAGGAATTGCCGCAAAGATTGAAATAAAACACATTAAACCAAATATTATTGAGGCGTTAATGCTGGATACAAGCAAATTATTTTTAATATGCTTCGTTTTTTTAGCCCTAACAGCAAAAAAATCTTTATAACGATTGTAAAAATTTAACGTTTGATGATATTGTGAAACGTTTTGGTTGCATATATTGTATTCAAGTTTAAATGAATTTGCTTTTTTTAAAATTTCGTCTTTTGTCATAATTTTTCCTTTGTGCATAATAACATAATTAAACAAAATGTCAATATGTAATTAAATTTTTTTGGATAAAAAAAGTGAGATTTTCTCACTTTTTTTTAAAAAATGGTAAGTTGCACGGTCTAAATTTGAAACAAAACAACTGCTGGCATAATAATAAGTCACTCCATCAAAGCAACCCCATAGCACATGTTGTATCCTTCTTAATGCTGCTACCTTCCGGTCCTGACATGGTTCGTAGGGCAACATTGTATGAGACCTTAATTTCAACATGAATTAAAACTACTCAACACAATTGAATTTGCCCCGCAATTAGATGTTTGGCCCCAGTGTAGTGGAGTCTGGGTTCAGGGCACCACTAGCTCCCCACCTAGCACAACTTATCAGTATTATATTACAAACTTTTAAAAATTACAAGTGTTTTTTAAAAATTAATTTCAAATTAAACTCTTCCAACAAGTTCATCAACACTGATTTTAAGATAATCTGCAATTTTAACAAGGTTTTCAACTGACGGCAAATGCTCTTTGTTTAACCATGAGTTTAAATGCCCGCGAGAAACAATATTATCTTTTAACAATTTGTATTGAGAAGATTTATTTTGTTTTAAAACAACTTTTAATTGAGATGAAAATTTGGGAATTTTTTTAGTTATTATCTTGTCATTAAATTCAGTTCTTCCCAACAAGAAATCTAAATTTACGTTAAAATAATCGGCGAGTTTTATAATGTTTTCAAAACTTGGTAAATATTTATTAGTTATCCAATCATATAATGTTGCGGTTGAATTAAAATTGAAATAATCTTTTAGTTTTGTTATTTCTTTATCATCCATTAATTCTTTT
>JAZONT010000047.1:0-16157 GCA_045654665.1 Candidatus Onthoplasma sp. | reverse complement strand
AGTTCTTTTAGAATATCTCTTTTAAAAGGCGTTTGTTTAACAACATTATACTAACTAACCCTAGAATCAAACATAGCAAATCCATCATGATGTTTTGCTGTGACACCATAACTGAAGTTCCGCTAGATGAAATAATATGTTTTTAAGATTATTCTTTTCTCGTATAGAAATAGCAAGATATAATAAGCAAAATTGCTAAAACTATGCCAAAATAAATAACAATGTTTAAATCTGTGATAAACAAAAATGGAAACAATAAAATTGGTCTAAAAACATGAACACAAAACTCTCGCAAAATCATTGCTTTGTGAGAGAAATCCTTAGTCTTTTCTGCATATAAATTGCAATCTGATATGAAGAATAAAGGAAATGAAATACTAATAAGTACCGATAAAACATATATGAAAACTTTATTTGTAATATTCGGTAGTAGGACACAAGCAATTGCAAAAATCAAACTACCAATCAAAACCGACCAAAACGCTTTTCCTTTTTTATACATAAAATTTGCAAAAATAGTCATTATTATTTTCACAACATTTATTATAGCTACAACGATAACAATAACCTGTATTGATAGGTTGTTTATAGCAAGGAATAATGGAATAATTGAAGACACTATCAAATCCTGCAATCCAAACGCAACATGAAAAACATTAAAAGGTTTTATAAATTTCACTGCTTCTTTTATATTTACCTTTTCTGAATTCTTATGTTCTAATTGGTTTTTGATTAATAAAAACGGAATTATGCTTATAGTGTACAAAGCCAAACTAATAAGACAAGTTAACAACAAGGAAAAAGATTGGTTTGTATTGAGAATATATCCATTAAATAAAATCATAAATAATGACCCAACAAATGCAAACGATTGATAATAAGAAAAGCCTGATTTGCTTTTATTTGTTGAAATAATTGAAAAAATGGAGGAATGGTATAAAGATTGCCCTACTCCCGTACATATTGCATTAAAAATAACACTTATTAAACTAACGCCAAAAATGGCTATTATTAAATAAGAACCTATCGCAAAAAAAATGTGAAAACAAATAGCCAAAACTGGATTTCTAGTAATTAATTTATAAAAAATAAGCAAACCTAATACTACACTTAATGAAAGAATTATTAAATACAATATAGTCATTTTGTAACCTGCTTGATTAAATATAATAATAGGCATAAATAAAGAAATAAAAGTATTTGAAATACTCTTAAACAAACTATGTATACTTAAATATTTAGAAATTTTTAATTCTTTGTCTTTCATCTCAACAATATCCATTCGATATAATTATACTATTTTTTGCTGAAAAACCAAACATTTTTTTTAAAATTTATTAAAACAACCTAAAGATTTTTTATAGGCATCATTACAACTCTCATGAATTTTTTCATATCATAAATATGTTTTTAGTCCACCATATCTGCGTTGTATTAAATCTTACTCTTCCTACTCTGTCTATCAACATTAAGAACCACCCCTATCGCACTCATGAAAACAAGTAAACTTGTTGAGCCTGCACTAATGAAAGGCAACGGAAGTCCTGTTGGTGGAATTGAACCTGTTACTACAGCAATGTTTAGTATTGTTTGAATTGCGATTATTGCGCCAATGCCAAAGCAAAGGAATGCTGAAAATTTGTTATCTGCTTTCATTCCAACTTTAAAGATATTTATTATTAATATTAAGAAAACCAGCATTAAAATCATACATCCAACAAAGCCAAGTTCTTCTGCGATTATTGAAAAAATAAAGTCACTTTCGCTAAACGGCAAAAAAAGTTCTGCTTGCCTGCTGTTAAACAGCCCAACACCCCAAACTCCACCGCTACCTATTGCGTAAAGTGATTGAATTAGTTGGTAACCTTCATCAAGCGGATTTTCCCATGGGTTTATAAAAGCCACTAATCTATTTAATCTATAAGGTTCAATTAAAATCAATAAAACAACAAGCGCAACTGCTGGAACTATCATAATTCCAAAAACCTTAAATCTCATTCCACCTATGAAAAGCATAAAAATTAAAGTAAATGCAACGCACATTGTTATACTCATATTTGGCTCAAGCATAATTAAAACACAGTAAATACCGCCAAGAGTAAGTGTTATTATTATGTGTTTAAGTTTGCTTAATTTATCGCCATCTGAAAGATACCCTGAGAGAAAAAATACTAAGCAAAACTTACTTACTTCACTTGGTTGCATAGTAAAGCCACCAATCCCTATCCACCTTGTTGCACCATAACTTGACTTTCCAAGCCCTGGAATAAACACCAAAATTAAGAAAATAAGTCCAACTATATAGAATATCCAATAAAACTTTTTATATATTGTGTGATTTATGAAACTGCAAACAATGAGCCCAACTAAACCTATTAAAACACCCATGATTTGTTTCTTTAAATAAAAAGTTGGATTACCATATTGAACAGTTGCCGAATATTTACTTGCGCTATAAACCATAACACAGCCAAAAATTGCCAGTGCCAACGCACAAGCAATTATGATTATACTACACTTCCTATTTCTTATTTTCATTATTTGTTAAATTGATATATTCTTTCACAAGTGCATCAAAGTGCTTGCCACGTTCAATATAACTAGAATATTGGTCATAACTAGCTGTTGCAGGAGACAATAAAATTGTATCATTCGGTTTAGCATTTTTTATTGCATATTTAAAGCACTCATCTAATCTTTCAAATTTTTGAATTGGGAATTTATTATCATTATCTAAAACTAACTGATTTGCAATTTCGCCATATACTAATATTTGGTTTACTCTTTTTGTGAGTTTATTAAACAATGGTTTATAATCTAGATTTTTGTTTGAGCCACCAAGAATTAGTGTTATTGTACCTTTAACAGTTTCAGTGCTTGCTAAAGTTGAGGCGATATTTGTTGATTTGCTGTCATTAACGAAATTTATTTCATTAACTGTTGCAACCTTTTCAATTCGGTATTTTTCACCTTGAAGATTTATTAAAACATTTCTTATTTTGTTGATTTTTATTTTGTAAATATACGCGAAACAAATTGCACACATAACATTTTGTATATTATGTTTGCCTTTAAGATTTATTTCATTAATATCAATCACCTTTTCGTTATGTAAGAAAATTGAACCATTTTTAAAACAAACATCTGCAGTTTTCTTGTGTGAATATGTTACAATTTGTGTATTTTCTGGCTGTTTGATTTTTTCATCCAAGTTAACCACTGCAAAATCTTTTGCTTTTAAATTTTTATATATGCTTTGTTTTAAATATCTATATTCTTCTATTGTTTTGTGGCGAATTAAATGGTCTGGTTCAATATTTGTTATGGTCACTACTTGTGGTGAAAAGGTTTTAGCATTTTCCAACATAAAAGAGCTAACTTCACAAACTTTGATGCTGTTTTTACTCTCTAGAACTGCACGAGATAACGGATAACCAATATTTCCGCAGGCTATTGCTTTGTGTTTAGTTTGCAATAATGCAGTTATTATTTTGGTTGTGGTGGTTTTTCCGTTTGTTCCAGTTATTGCAACCAATTTTTTGCAAAAACTTGATGCAAATTCAAGTTCGCTATATATTTTTATATTTAACTTTTTTGCAATTAGCAGATATTTATTATCTTTTTCAATAGATGGGGACACAATAATAAAATCAAATTGACTGATTAAATTTTCATTTAATTCGTTTAAAACATAACAATTTTTAATTTTTTTCTTATTTAAGGTTTCAGCGTTGTCGTCATACAAAAAAACATTAGCTTTTTTCTTTTTTAAAAGCTTTGATGCCCACTCTCCACTAACACTCAATCCGTAAACTAAAACATTTTGTTTCATATAGATCCTTATTTAATTTATTTTTTTATTTGGACAAATATTACAAAAGATAAAAAACAACGCTTATAACTCCAATTGAAGCAGTAATAGCTGAATAAATTGCCACAATTTTTGGCTCACTAATTCCACTCATTTGTAAATGGTGATGAAATGGTGACATTTTAAATATTCTTTTTCTTGTGGTCTTAAATGATATCACTTGAATAATCACACTAACCGCACTAAACACAAAGCAAAAACCTAAAACCGGAATAATAAGTGCTTGTCCTAAAACGCAGGCACTTGCTCCAATATATCCACCCAAACAAAGAGAACCTGCGTCACCCATAAAAATTGTTGCTTTATTAGTGTTAAACATCAAAAAACCAAGTGTTGAACCAACAAACAACATTGATAAAACGTTAATATTTGATATGTTTTCAATTATTGCACCTGTTTCACCAAGCATATATAATTTGTTTTGCAAAACAATTAAAACAATCGTGAAAAAAATCAAATAAACATTGCTAACATTTCCAGCAAGACCATCTAATCCATCTGTTAAGTTAACGCTATTTGTTGTTGCCACCATAACAATTACGATGATCGGAATAATCCAAAATCCAATATCTATCACCTTTTCAGTAAATGGCAAAAAAATTTGTCCACCTTGAGTGGAAAAATAAACAAATATTGAAAATATAAGTGAAATGCCAACTTGTCCAATAATTTTTTGATATGCTCTTAGTCCTAAATTTTGTTTGAATTTAATCTTAAGATAATCATCCATTAAACCCAAAATTCCATAAAACACACTAACAATCAAAACAATAAACCAAGTTTGGTTAAATTTTAGAAATAAAAATGATAGAAACAGTGTGGTTATCATAAAAACTACACCACCCATAGTTAAAGTGCCGTTTTTATCTTTATGGTTTTCAACATAATCTAAAATCGTTTGTGATGCTTGTTTTTTTCTAAACAATTTAATTATAATTGGCATTAATACAACAGATAGAATAAATGCACATAAAAACGCCAACAAGATTTTTATCATGCTTTCATCTCTCTTTTAAGGGCATATTTGAAAAAATTGTCAACAACTTCATAGTCACTAAAATGAATTTTAATTCCTTTTATTTCTTGATAATTTTCCGCGCCTTTGCCTAAAATTGCAACAATATCGTTAGGTTTGGCTATTGTTAGAGCGTATTCTATTGCCGACTTTCTATCTGTTATTTTAACAACATTTTTGCTTGTGATATTTTTAACAATTTCATCAACTATCATTTCAGGGTTTTCATCTCTTGGGTTATCACTCGTAACAATAACATAATCACTCAACGCAACTGCCACCTCACCCATTTCACTTCTTTTTGTTTTATCTCTATTTCCTCCGCAACCAAACACTGTTATTGTTCTGCTGTGTGGCAATTTCTTTATGCTTGATAAAATGTTTTTCATTCCATCTGGAGTGTGAGCATAGTCCACTATAACACTAAAATCCGCATCTGTTTTTAAAACATTAAATCTTCCAGGCACAATAAACTCTTGTTTTTTAACAACTGAAAAAATATCTTTAATGGAAAAACCTAAATTAATAAGTGTTGCTGTTGCCATAAGCAAGTTTGAAATGTTATATTCACCAATTAAATTCGTTGTGCAACTATATAGCTTACCTTTATATTCAACCTTAAAACTTGTACCCTTAATTTGTTGAGTTGAACTTATAAGTTTTAAATCTGCAGATTTACCGATGGTTGTTATTTCAATGTTAGATTTTTTTGCAATGTCTTTGTTGATTTTGCTATCCATATTAACAACACCACTCTTCGCATATTTAGCATTGAGAAGTTTTGCTTTTGTGTTTGTGTAGTTTTCCATATTTATGAAAAAATCCAAATGATCTTGCGTTATGTTTGTTAGCCCAACAACATCATAGTTGATATTGTCAATTTTGTTAAGAGCAATTGCGTGTGCGCTAACTTCCATAACGCAATACTCACAGCCGTTGTTTTCCATATCTTTAATGCTTTTATGAAGATTTATTGGGTCTGGCGTTGTGAGCATAGGCGGTAACCTTAAACTGTTTATATAAATTCCTTCAGTTCCTATAAGTCCTACTTTTTTCCCTAAGTTCATTAAAATTTCGCGAATTATAAAAGCGGTTGTGGTTTTACCATTTGTTCCAGTTATTCCAATAAATTTCATTTTAGCTTTATAGGTTTCATAAAACACAGATGAGATGTAACTCATTGCAACTCTAACATTTTCAACCAAGATTTGCGTGATAGGTAAATCTAAATATTTTTCCACCACCAAACAAACAGCCCCGTTTTTTATGCTTTCTTTAGCATAGTTGTGTCCATCAGTTTTTAATCCTTTAATGCAGAAAAATATACCTTTTTCTAACTTTTCTTTGCTATCGCAACTAAGAGAATAAATTTCTTGCTCTTGATAGTTCTTTATGCTAATTAATTTTAAATTTGAAATAATATCATATAAACGCATAATACCCCCTAATCACTCTTAATGTATCACTTTAAAAAACACTTTTTCACACACACGCAAAATAAGACAAAATGTTTTTTAATTCACGATTAAAATATCTTTTAATTTACAATTAAAGTTTCTTTTAATTTACAATTAAAGCTTCTTTTAATTTACAATTAAAGTTTCTTTTAATTTACAATTAAATAAACAATTTCGCCCAAATAAAGCATTGTTCCCGCTTTTGGAAGTTGTTCAATCACATATTCACCATCTTGATTAAACATTGCATCTAACCCTAAACTTTTTAGTTTTGCGCACGCCTCACTTAAACTTAAACCAACAAGATTTGGCATTTCTATTGTTGGCTTGTTGATTAGTTGAGTTTCATCGGTTGGCGGAATTGATTTTGTTTCAAAAATGGATTTAAAAACTCTTTCTCCAATTGGTTTTGCAACCACGCCCCCATAATATGCTCCTGCACTTGGCTCATTAACGCATATAATCATAACCAAATCTGGATTGTTTGCCGGATATGTGCCTATAAAACTTGAAATATATTTCCCGCTTGCAATTTGCCCATTTTCATCATATTTTTGAGCAGTTCCAGTTTTTCCGCCAATGTTATATCCTGGAACAAAGGTTAAATTTTTTTCACTATTAATGTTATTGCTAAGCATCATATTTATTGTTTCAATTGTTTGAGGTTTTAGTTCTATTTTGTGGTTTGCTATTTCAGTTTTAAAAAGTGTTTTTTCTTCTGTTTCAATTTTTTCCATAATATGTGGAGTTATTTCGTTTCCTGTGGTAATTTTTGAATATACACTAGCCATTTGAAGCTCAGTTACTGCAATTGCATGACCAAAGCCAATACGCGCTAAATCAACGGTTCTAACTTGTTCTTTTGGCATTATAATTCCAGAACTTTCACTGAATATGTCCACTCCGGTTTTTTGACCCATTCCAAAAAGGTTTAAATATTCATAATACTTTTCAACACCTAATCTTAATGCAAGATTTACAAACACACAGTTGCAACTATTTTTAAATCCATCAAGAAGCGTTAAACTTCCATGCCCTGTTGTTTTCCAGCACTTTATTGTTTCACCATCAACAGTAGTTCTACCACCACAATAAAAACGTTCGTTTATATTGGTTTTCCCTTCGTTTAATGCAGCCGCTAAAGTTATAAGTTTAAATGTGCTTCCAGGTTCATAAACATCCACTACGGTTGAATTTTTTGTCATAGTTTGAAGTTGTTTAATATCATCCCTTGGAACTTCATTTAAATTAAAACTTGGAAGACAACTCATTGCCTTTATTCCACCTGTTTTTGCATCCATAATAATTCCACTAACCCCTAACGCTTTATGTTCATCGTATGCAACCATCATTTCGCGCTCTAAAATCGACTGCATTTGAACATCAATGCTAGTTTGCAAATTTGCTCCTGCAACACTTGGAATATAATAACCTAACGAATTGTTAATTTCTTCACCTCGCGCGTTGGTTTGAGTTAAACTTTTTCCGTCTATTCCCTTTAGGTATTTATCATAGTAACTCTCTAGTCCTGCCTGACCAATATTGTCAATTGTGCAATAACCTAAAACTTGAGTGAGCAAATTGTTATATGGATAAACTCTAGCCACATTTTGAGATAAATAAACACCATCAAATTTTGTTAGTGCTTTTGCTTTTTCTTCCTGAACTTGCATTTTAATTAAAATTTCACTTAAACTTTTGTTTGTAACTTTACTATATGCATTTTCGTAATTTACTCCTAAAAGAGAATTAATTTCATTTGCAAGTCCACTTGGATTTGTTACATTTCTAGCCCTAACATAAACATCATAAGTTGTGACAGTTGTTGCCAAACTTACGCCATTGCAATCCAAAATTTCGCCACGTTTAGAACTCAGTGGCAAATCTCTTAGCCATTGTTCAACCGCTTTAATTTGAAGGTTTTTTCCATTCATTATTTGAAGATAAAAAATGCGACCAACAAGTGCAAAAAAAATCACAATAATAGCTAAAATTATTGCAATAAATCGTTTTTGAAGATTTGATAAATTAAAAAAAGTTTTTAACTTTGTTTTCATATTAAATTATATTAATATGAGTTTTAAATTAGAATATGAAAAAACACCACGTTGTTTCGTAGTGTTAACTATATTGTAAACTCTTTTTTGTTTTTTTAAATTCACGAATTGCTAAACAAGTTAAAATTATTCCCGCTATTGTGAATACAGTTGAACCAATTGGGGCAATAATTAGCCCTGTATTCTCTTTAAAAAAAATCTCTTCTGGATTATTTGGATTATAATATATTGTTATATAATTTCCCTCTGATGGTTTTTTGGAATAGTTTTTTAATATTTTTTTATAAGTTTTGCCATCAATTTTATATTCAATAACTGGGCGATATGTTCCCTCTTCATCCTCATCTTCGGGAGGGTCATACTCATAATCAACGACCAAAGCCTTTACTTTTTCTGTGCAGTTAGCTTTATCATGTTTATAATCTTTAAAGAAAACCACTGTTGCAACAATTAATGCAATTCCAAATGCTAGAAAGAAAAACGCCATAATCGAAAAGTGTAATGTTGTTGAATATCTTTTCATTTTTTCCTCTTTATCCAAAAAGATTTCTAAATAAAATTGTTATTTTATCAAGCCAAGTGAGCTCTTTTTCATCTTCACTATAATCTCTTGGTTCATTAACTGAAATTGGAAGATCACCTGTGCTTGTTCCTGCTGGGTTTTCTTCAAGAACTCTAACTATTTCATCTTTTTTTGATTGAATTGTTTTAGTGTTGGTCGTAACACTTTTATCAAGCATTGCAAGAGTTACAATGTTTGTTATCACAAAACCTAATAATAATGCAACAACAGTTGTGTAAACCGCTGTTACTATTTTTAATCTTTTCTTTAAATGGACTTTTTTCTCATCCACCTTTCTTGTGAAAATTTTATCTTTTACTCTTGTTTGTTGCTCAACTTGAGTGGTGCCAGCAACTTCTGTGTTTATTTCCACATCTTGTTCACTTCGTCTAAGTTCTTCAATTTGTGGCAAAGAATTAAGTGTTTCGGTTTTTTGCTCAACACTTGTTAAAGTTTCTGTTTGAACGCTTACACTCTCCCTTTTTTCTAATTCTTCTTCGTGCACTTTTTCCCCTTTATAGTTTTTCCGCTATTCTAAGTTTTGCGCTACCAGAACGTGAATTACTCAACAATTCGTTGTCTTGTGGCACAATTGGATGCCTTGTGATAAGTTTAATGTCTGCTTTGTGATTACATATGCATTTTGGAATTCTTGGCGGACACAAACAATCAGTTGCATGTGTTTTAAAAGTATTTTTAATTATTCTATCTTCCAGCGGATGAAATGTTATTATACATAATCTACCATCTTTTTTCAATTTTTGCAACATTTTTTCAACTGCAACTGGCAAATCGTTTAATTCATTATTAACTTCAATTCTAATTGCCTGAAAAACTTTATTGCACAAACTCGGCTTGTTTTGAAGTTTTGGTGGGTAACTGGATACTACAATATCTCTTAGTTCAAAAGTGGTCTCTAATGGCTTGTTTTCACGGAATTTCACTATCTTTCTTGCAATTTGTTTTGAGTTCTTTTCTTCACCATATAAGAACATAATTTTAGCGAGTTCACTTTCGCTGTAAGTGTTAACCACCTTATAAGCATCAAGTTCTTGAGTTTTATTCATACGCATATCAAGGCGGGCATCTCTCATAAAACTAAAGCCACGTTCTGCAGTGTCAATTTGATAACTGCTTACACCTAGGTCTGCCAAAATTCCATCCACTCCATCAATATTTAGTTCATCAAGGACTTCTTCAATATTTGCAAAATTTCTATTTACAAAAGTGATTTTATTTAAATAATCTTTAAGTCTAGTTTTAGCAAATGTTAAAGCATCTGTGTCTTTATCAAAACAAATAAGTCTTCCTGTGGTTAATTGTTTGGCAATTTCAAGTGAGTGACCGCCACCACCTGTTGTGCAATCCACATAAACACCGTCGGGCTTAATGTTCAGCCCAACAATGCTCTCCTCTTTTAAAACTGAAATATGTTTGAATTCCATTGATTTGTCCTTTATTTAATTTCAACAAGTTGGTTTTTAACTGCATCACAACTTGTTAAATAATATTTAACGCCATTGATTTCGTTATATAACATCTTTGGATTAACATATCCATGAAGATGCCCAAACACAACAATTGAAACACCATTATCTTCAATAAGACGAGTGTATTCGCTTGCTTCCACCTTATTGTTAAAAGGCGGATAATGTGTTATAAACACAATTTTTTCGTTGTTTGTTTGAAGTTTTTTAGCTGACTTCAAAGACAAATCTGCACGTATTACTTCTCTAGCATAAATCTTTTGGTTTTCCTCAGTGTTAAACTTGCCTTCTGGAATTAACCAGCCACGATTTCCACAGAAAATATATTCCCCAATTTTGATTGCATCGTTTTGAAGTGCGTATGTTTTGGGGGGAAGTTTTTCCCTAACCTTGCTAACACTGTTCCACCAATAATCATGATTACCACGAATTATTATTTTCGTTCCTTTAAGAGAGTTTAAAAACTCAAAATCTGGTGCAACTTCTTCAAGTTTCATTGCCCAAGAATAATCTCCTGCTAAAATAACAACATCTTCATCGGTTACCTTATTATTCCAATCGCTAATAATTTTATCTAAATAGTCATGCCAAACAGGGCCGAATATATCCATCGGCTTAGAATTGTTCACGTCTAGATGTAAATCAGAGATTGAATAAATTTTCACACAATTTTCCTTTTATAATATATAATTTAACAAAATAATAGCAAATTGTCAATTAAGAAAACAATTTCCTAAAGAAAATTTGTTTTGTTGTTAACACAATAAGAAAAATCACAAAAAATGAGAGTTTGGAATAAAATAATATTGTATGATTTTTTAGGAGGTATTTAATGTCTTTTTACACAGACTCTAGACCTGGAATTTTCCCTGGTCAAACAAGCAATGTTATGAATGGCCTTTGTGAGAGAATTTCAATTCAAGCAACAAAAGTTTTTGATGCTTGCATGAACCAAACTCAAATTGAAAACTATTCTTTAACATTAACAGATTTTAATCCAGAAAACCCAACAACACCACTTACTTTTGTTAGCGGTAGTTCAATGGGAAGCACTGCAACTGTAACCAATCTTGTGATCACTCGTTTTGATGACAGACCAAACTTTGCGCGCGTTCAAGCAAACATCAATATCCCTGTTACTGTTACATACACAGATGCAACTAACACGCCAGGAACTGCAACTGGCACGATCACACTTAATCAAGATGTTGTGTTATATGTTCCACAGCCAAGTTTAACCCCGATTGATGTTATTGCATTTGGAAGTGCAGTTATTGCAACAGCAACTTACAACGCCGAAACAGGTGGATTTACAATTAGTGCCTGCGTTACAACCATATTAAAAGTGGTTGCAACAGTGGATGTTCTAGTTCCAAGTTATGGATATACCCCAATTCCACCTTGCACACCATTTACTAGCGACGAAATCTGCCCAGGAGTGTTTGATTTGCCACTTTATCCTACGGCAGTTAGCCCACAATCGAGTAACACGAGATAGTCTCAATTTATTGCTTTTGCTAAACGCATACTCTAAGTCCCTAAAAGCAATTAAATCTCGCCTTAGGATTTCACAAGTGGAATTAAATGAACAAACAAAAAAGAGCCATTTGGCTCTTTTTTATTACTTCTCTTATGAGATGCACTCCACTTCGCTTACGCTTCGGTCGGCATGACAACAAAATCTACTTCATCCTAAAGTGAAATTTGATTGCTCGAACGACTTAGAGTTTAATTTTAGGGTATTGTTAACACTAAAATTAAACCGTTAAGTGAGTGGCAACAAATGAACTAAATCTTAGCTTTATAAGTGATATCACCCATTCTGCAAGTTGGAACGTATCCTGCAGGAGCTTTAATTAAATCTGGAATACGATTTACAATGCTTGCGCAAGTCATTTCAACTGTTGCTGGGCGGTTTACTGTTACAGTTGTTGTTGGTTCACCTTCAACTGTCCACGTGTTAGAATCGAATTCATCTGGTGCGTAAACTTTGCCAATACATTCACTAACGATTTCCACGCCTTCTTTTGTTGTTGTTGTCACAACCGCACTCATACCTGTTGCCATACCCTTTTTAACAACCATACCAAGAGTTGTTGAGTTAAGATTTTTCTTTGCAACGTGAGGAACACATTTTTGAGTTTGACCTGTTACATGAAGACCGAGATATTCAGCAAGCCATCCGTTAACATTCCACATATATGAAGGATTAAATTCTCCTGCATCAATAATTTGTTGACGCTTTTTATCTGTCATTCTATCAGCAGAAGCAACTTCTTTATCAAATTCTTCCAAAGTTAAACCAGCACCATGTGCTTTTGCAAGAGCAATTCCGTAATCTTCAACATTATATGAACTGCTACCTTTGATTTTAACAATTTTTTGAGTTGTTCCAGCAAGGGCTGTGATTAAACTTCCCCATGAAACATCTTGATAACCGCTTCCTGTGATTGTGCAGTTATTTTTCTTTGCAACTCTGTCAATTTCTTTTGTCATTTTTGGTGAAGAATTCATTGGATAGAATGCTTCTTCACAAGTTGTGATAGCGTTAACTCCACATTTTGCACAAGTCATGAGCACATCATAACAATCTCTAAACAAACTCATTGTTGTTACGATTGCAACATCTGGTTTTAATTCTTTTAATTTTTCTTCCAATTCATTAACGTGATAAATGTTTGCTTTATATTTTTTTGTGCCACCTAAAATTACATTAATGTCTTTTCCTAAAATGTCTGGATTAATGTCGAAACCAGCAACGATTTTACCACCTTTTTCCATAACATAGCGCATTGTGTAAAGACTCATTTTACCACAACCAATTTGAACAACTTTTGTCATATTTTCACCCCTTTTTATTTTAAGAAAAATTTGAATTTTTTCTTTTTAATACTTTTATTTTAGCATTTTAAAATAAAAAAACAAAACATTTTTAATAATTTTTTTATTTTTTACAGAAATTATAAATAAAAAAATGTAGAATTTAATTAATCCTACATTTATTATATGTTATTTTTAATTTTTTAGAAACATAATAGGTCATACCGAGCGAAGTCGAGTACATCTCTAGATTCGCACCACGCGCTTTCGCTTGGTCGAAATGACGCAAAGTGTTAATTTATATAATCATCTAATAAAGTTTCAATTCGTTCAACACCTTGTTTTTTTAATGCGCTTGTTGCAATAATAAGGTCTTTATTGAAACGGATTTCTTTTGAAATTTTACTCATATTTTGGAAAACTTCACTTCTTGAAATTTTATCTGTTTTTGTCATTATAATTATTGCTGGAATTTCGTGAGTTGCCAAATAATCTAACATTTGTTTATCTAGTTCTGTTGGCTCAATTCTGCTATCTAAAAGCACAAAAACCAACTTCAATTTTGCATTTTCAACAAAATAATCGTTCATAACCGCATCCCAAGCATTTGCTATGCTTTTGCTTGCTTTGTGGTAACCATAACCTGGCAAATCTACCAAATAAAATTGATTGTTGATATTAAAATAGTTCACCAGCCTTGTTCTTCCTGGTGTTGAACTTGTTTTTGCCATTTTACTGTTGTTTGTGAGAAGATTAATTAAACTACTCTTTCCAACATTACTCCTGCCAACAATTGCAATTTGTGGAAGTTCATCCACAATAAACTCATCCTTTTTGCTGGCACTTTTAATAAACTTCGCATTGATTATTCTCATATTTATATTATAACATAAAAAACTTCCTAAGTCAACCTTATTTCTATTGACATATTCGAACATATGTTCTATAATAACATTAATGGATAATGCTCAAACAAACACCAATAAGTGCGTAATATTTCATATTGATATCTCAAATTTGATTTTGAGCAAATTTTTGAGGTGTGCAACGTGTTTTGAGGTAACTTATGAATAGAGTAATCTTCCACGTTGACATGAATAATTTTTACGCGTCTGTTGAGTGTTTATTAAACCCTAGCATCAAAAACTATGCGGTTGCTGTTGCTGGCGACCCTAATAAGCGAACAGGAATAATACTCGCTAAGAATTATCTAGCAAAAGTTTATGGTGTTAAAACTGGCGAAGCAATTTGGGAGGCAAAACAAAAATGCCCTACCCTAATTTGCGTTGCTCCACACTTTGATAAATATGAAGAATATAGTCGTCGTGCGCATGAAATTTATTATAAATATACCGATATGATTGAGCCATTTGGAATTGACGAGTGTTGGCTTGATGTGACTGATAGTTTAAAGTTGTTTAACTCAACACCAACTCAACTTGCAACAAAAATTCAAAATGAAATTAAAGATGTTTTAGGTCTTTCCGTTTCAATTGGTGTAAGTTTTGGAAAAACTCTCGCAAAACTTGGTAGTGACATGAAAAAACCAATGGGACTAACCATTATTGATGAAAATAACCATGTTGATATTATTAAAAAACTTAAAATTGAAGATATGATTATGATTGGTCGCCACACTGCTGAAAAACTGCATGCAATGAATATTAACACCCTTTATGACCTATATTGTTTAAAACCAAAATTCTTGCAAGAAAAATTCGGTGTGGTTGGACTTTATCTTCACAACGCAGTTAGTGGAATTGATGATGACAAACTTATAACCCCTAATGATGAAGACACTAAAAGTGTTGGCAATGGATCAACTGCCGTGCACGACATGACCACACATGATGAAATTAAAGAGTTTTTGCATGACCTGTCTGTTAAGGTGTCAAGTAGGCTTCGTGCACACGGATTTAGTGCAAAAACAATTCATCTTTCAATTAAGTTTGCAGACTTCACTTACCTTGGCGCACAAGACACAAAAACATATCACTTCTCTAACGAACAAGACATTTTCAAATATGCCTATGAAATTTTTTATGGACTTGTTGGTGAAAAATTTTCGCCAATCCGCGCCCTTAGAATTTGCACCACTAATCTAATTCACAAAAACGACCACGAACAAGTAAATATGTTTGCAAATCAAAAAAATGAAGATCTATGCTCCGCCATTGACCGCCTAAAAGAAAAGTTTGGCAACGACATTATATCGCTCGCCAAAGATTATCGTGAGTTTTAGAAAATATAAAAATTAAAATAACATATAATAACTTAATGAAAGTTTTCGCTTGGATTTTAATATTTGCATCAATGTTCACATTTGGCTTGGCAACATATAAATTATATGAAAGTTTTTCTCACCCCTTAAAGTTCAATGAAGAAATTGCGTGTTATTCAAAAGAATATGAAATTCCGGCTGAGCTTATTGCAAGTGTTATAAATGTTGAAAGTTCATTCAATGTTAACGCCAAGTCAAATAAAAACGCTATTGGTCTTATGCAAGTGAAACTTTCAACCGCTAACTACTTAAACGATTTATCTAAACAAAAATATATCACCGAAGATGCGTTGTTTTATCCAACAACAAATATAAAATATGGAACTCTATATCTTAGATATCTGATTAACAAATTTAACGATGCTAACACTGCTCTTGCGGCATACAATGCTGGCGAAACTATTGTTAGAAGTTGGCTCAAAAACAAAGATTATTCTAGTGATGAAAAATCATTACAAATAATTCCATATAAAGAAACCAGAAACTATGTTGAAAAAGTGAATAAAAATATTAAATATTACAAAAAAATATTTAGTTAAATGCCAAAATAATCTATTTTATAGTATTTTGTTTTATTTTTTAATGCGTATTTTTTATTTTAAATTTA
>JAZONT010000046.1:0-17459 GCA_045654665.1 Candidatus Onthoplasma sp. | reverse complement strand
TCACAGAACGACATGGCTACGATCCGACTTGAGGAAATATGGATTTAGGTTTAAAAGATAGAGTTGTTATCGTAACCGGTGCAGCATCTGGAATTGGAAAGGCAATTGCTGAAGCTTATGCTCAAGAAGGCGCAAAACTTGCTCTTGCAGACATTAATTTAAAAGGACTTGAAAAATTGCAAAAGTCATTAAAGAAAACAGAAGTTTACATTGAGGAAGTTGACATCACAGATGCAAAAGCTTGCAAAAAGTTTGTTGCTAATGTTGCAAAGAAATTTAAAAAGATTGATGTTTTGGTTAATAATGCTGGAACTGCAAAAATGGGGGATATGGAAACATTCCCTGAAGCAACATTCCGTGCTCACGCAGAGCTTATGATGTATGCTCCTGTTAGATTAACTAATTTGTGTATCCCACACTTTAAGAAAAATGGTTGGGGAAGCGTTGTTAACACAGCTTCAGTTTTTGGCAAACAACCAGGTGGATTAATTAGTTACGACACAATTAAAGCAGCAGACATTATGATCACTAAAGATTACTCTAATTATTGTGCTGCATTTAATGTTAATGTTAATGCGGTTTGCCCAGGACCTGTGGACACTCCACTTTGGCATGCTAAAGGTCAATTGGGTGATCAACTTGCTGGTGCAACAGGTATGAAAAAAGATGAAGCAATTGATTGGTTTGCAAAAGCTAATATACCAATGGGAAGATATGCAAAAGCAGAAGAAATTGCTAGTGCTGTTTTATTCTTATCAAGCGAACCTGCTCACTATATCACAGGTGTAGCAATCAATGTTGATGGTGGCATGGTTAAAAGTTTTATTTAGTTAAATCGTGTAAAGCAACAAAACACAATTAGGGTGTTTTGTTGTTTTTGTATACATAAAAACGTGTTATTTAATTTAATTATTTATTTGATATTGACATATTTAAGACCTTATTGTATGATTTAATTAGGAGGGTTTCATGCGTTATAGAATTAAGGATGGTGATAGAACAGGAACTTATGATGGCTTACTTAAAAACCATTTGTGCGAGGGGAAAGGAACTATTTATTACGACAACGGAGATAAGTTTGTTGGCACCTTTATTAATGGCTATAAGGAAGGTTTGGGTGTAACTTTTTATACCGATGGATATTATCATAGGGGATATTATCATTTAGGGTTAAAAAATGGAATTGGCTTTATTTTCGAAACCAACACAAACAAATTAAGATTCGAAGGTGTTTATAAAAATGATAAATTTCATGGGCGAGGAATTTTGTACATGGCGGATGGTGATATTATATGCAGTCTGTTTAACAATGGGAAAACTTTTGCTCGTGGAACGCTTTACTATAAAACAAATAATTATGTTGAAACATATGTTTATTCAAACGGAACGAGTAAAGTTATAAATGAAGGTTATACAACGCGTGCAGAAATTGAAAAATACGTTAAGGCATATAGAAAATTATACATTTTAGAGCAAGAAAATGGTTTCACTCTTGAAGAAAGCATAAGAGCGGAACAATATGGATGGGATAGAGTTCTTCAAGAAAGAAAACCAAAACAGTCTCCAAAAGTAAACAATGATTATATCAATATAAGATTCTATGACCCTGAAGAAGAATTTCAAAAAAGGAAGGAAATTCAAGAGCAAAAACAAAGAGAACAACAAGAAAAACAAAGATTGATTCAGCAAAAAATTCAGCAACAAATTCAAGAAGAAAGACAACAAGAATACTTAAGAAAACAGGAAGAAAAAAGAATTGAACTGGAAAGACAAAGAGAAGAAATAGAAAGATTGGAAAGAGAACGAGAAAGAGAAATTGAAGCTGACCAAGCTAAAGCTGAAGAGTTGCTTAAAGATGCAAGGTTTTATTATGACCTAGAAAGATATGATTATGCAAAATGGAGAGTTCAAGAGCCATTGGAGCATGCTCGTGGTGATAGATGGATTATTGAAAATTGTGAAGATCTATTAGAAGACATAGAAACAAGAGAATTATAAAATTTAACATGAAACAAAAAATAAGTAAATTTAAAGATACTGTTTTAAACTTAATTTATCCTAAAAATATTAAGTGTATGTTTTGTTCGGAAGAATTAAATCAAAATTCTTACAATACGACTTGTGAAAATTGTTTGGAAGTTTTACCATTTATAGAAAATCCTTGTGATAGGTGTGGCTCGCCAATGGGTGAAAATCAAGTTGGTGTTTGTTTTAAATGCAAAAAATCCAACTTTAATTTCACTCGGGCAAAATCGGTGTTTGAATATAAAGATAGTCCGCTTGTTGTTGTTCACAATGCCAAATATAACGCAAAAACTTATTTAATTGAATATATGGCTAAATATCTTTTAGATGTTTATGCAATTTGGGATGTGTTTGCGGATGTTGTTACAAATATTCCAATGTTTGAAACAAAAGAAAAATCTCGTGGTTATAATCAATCTAAATTATTGGCTGAAGAATTTTCTCGTATTGCTCAAATTCCGTTTGTTGAATTGTGTGCAAAAATTGTTGATAATGTTAGTCAAACAGATTTAAACACGCAGGAAAGAATTAAAAATATTGAAGATAGTTTTGCAGTTAAATCTGAAAATAAAAAACTAATTAAAGGTAAAACAATTTTAATTATTGATGATGTTATAACGACGGGCGCAACTTCAAGTGAGTTATCTAAAACAATGTTAAAGGCGGGTGCTAAAGAGTGCTTTGTTTTGAGTTTTGCTCACACCAAATTAAATCAAATGGATTTTGAATAGATTAAAGACAATTGCTCACGGTGGTTGGATTGAAACCATTGTTTATGGCGGTTGAAAGGACGTTTGTTAATGCTTCAACCGTCTTTTTTGTTGGATGCATTAAAATTAAATCCCCATTAGATAGATCTTTTGTTGCTCTTTTATATATCAAATCTGAATCCTGATCTCGCCAATCAATTGTGTCGTGCGTCCACATTATTGTTTTATAATTTAAATTTGATGCGGCGTCAACTGTTTTCACAGAATATGCACCACTTGGTGGAGCAAACAAGTTCATGCTAACGCCAATATTTTTTTCAACAATTTCGTGGCACATTTTAATTTCCTGAAAGTTGCTGTCGTAATCTAACTTATCTTGATCTTTATGATAAAAACCATGATTTGCAAGTTCGTGACCCCGTGAATGTATTTCTTTTATTAAGTCGATATTTTTAACAGCCCAACATCCCCCAACAAAAAACGTTGTTTTAACTTCATAAATGTCAAGAATATCTAATATGTCTTTAACATGTTCTTCACCTTGATAAACATTAATCATTAGGCAGATATTATTTTTAGTTGAATCACCCGCATAAACAACTCTGGAATCTGCTTGCACTTTAAAGGTTTGCGTGTTATTTACCGCCAAAAAAACTAATGTTGAAAGCATTAGAAAGATAACAATATTTGCTTTAAATCTTGATTTTTTCATAAATTATTATATTAATAGGTTTTTTAAAGTATGATATCAGCTATTTCAAATTGACTTTTCAATAAAAATGTGTTAAATTAACATAAAGAGAGGGATTATGAAACATAACGGAAGAGAAATTTATAACAGAAAAGTGGCAAAAAGAATGTGGGACAAAAGCGTTAGCGAAAGTTTTAATGCTATTGTTAAAGAAAGAATTGAGAAGTGGAAACTTGAATACAAAAGTTCAGAAAGATACCAAACTGAAAAAAGAGCAAGGGGGGTTGCTCAAAACTTTTCTATTAATTTTGATAGTGTGATTTATGATTTAAAACAAGCATCAAAAAAACTTGCAAACGATATTGTTGAATTTATCAAAACTGAACTTGCAATTGAGAAGAAAGCTATGAAAGTGAATGGTTTTTGCCAACCTCAAATTGAATTTGACAAACTAAAAGAAGTTTTTGATTTGGCTATACCTGCACTAAAAAAATTAAAAGATTTTAGTTCACATGATTTAATACGTGTGCAAAACGGAATTGCATTCACTGACTATGAAAACTTGTTTGTTAGTTTGATTGAATTAGATGCAAGATTTGCTGTTTTTGCGCCTGCAAATCAATTTGAACGTACAAACAACGCTTCACGCATTCAACTTTTAACAAACCAATATCATAAAATGATTGAAAGTGAAAAAATAGCTCAAGAAAAAGAAATTGAACAAGATTACGTTGAACGTCATTGTGATTTAAAATCACACAAACAAGATGTTAGAGAAGATAAGATAAATGAATTAATTGATAAAACAAATGAAGCTCAATTGATGGGAAAATTAAACATTATTAAATCTGCCGAAAATTTATGTTTTAACACATATAAATTTATTGTTGAAGAACTCGACTTAAAAGATGAAAACGATAAGACGTTAAAATATAAAGACATAAAAACTGTTTTAGAAATGTGCAAACCAGCAATAGCAACATTGCAAATGAGCAACAATAAAGAACTAAACGAAATTGCCGGTTGGGAAAATTGTGACCCCCACACAGAGTTGTTTAATAATTTAATAAAGTGTAATATTCGATTTGCATTTTTTGCTCCAAAGAAATCTTTAGCAAGACTTGATATTGATTTTAACAAGTTAAGCGATAAAGAAAAAGATGTTATGTTTGATTTATTGAGCAAGTATGATTTATGGCAGGATGAAGAGTTTTATAATAAATATAACCCTATATTTACTGATGTGGTGAATGATAGAAATGTAAAAAACGAGATTTAATCTCGTTTTTTCTTGTCTTATAACAAACTAATGAGCAAGGTAATAAAATTAGTTGACTAACAATAAAACATATTTAGTTGGAAAGTTATTTTTAATATCTTTCGTAATTTTAATATAATTAATCATAAAAAATATTTTTTATTATTTTTACTATAAAAAATTAAAAATTTATTATTTTTTTATTAATTTTTGAATTAATTTTATTTTTTTGTTTTATTTTTAATTATTTTAATGTTTTGAGCATTTTTGCTAACAAATATTTGTCAGTTAAATGTTGAGTTATATGATTGCTTTTTGGCCTTGCTTTGATTGTGTTTTGATTGGGGTATTTATTTTGAAGTCTTAATGTTTCATTTTCCCAATAATCCATTATTTCTTGATGGCGTTTATGAAATTCTTCATCTGGAAGATTTTCTGCTATTAATTGTTCGGTTTTATTGTTAACGGTTTGCAAGAGTTTTGCCGTTTCTGTTATCCAATTTTGTTTCATGTTTCCCCTTTATGTTTAATTGTTACTAAATTCTTCAATTAAAAAATCTTTAAGTAATGTAAATCTTTTTGCAGTATAATTGTTACAAAACAACTGCTTAAAATATATTTAAGAATTATTTGAAAATTCTTCAATTAAGAAATCTCTTAAAAGAGTATAACGTTTAGCAGTATAGTTGTTGTAGATCATTCGTGCGAGAAGCTGTTTGCTTCCAACAAGCACTACTGTTTTCTTTGCTCTTGTTATTGCGGTATATAGTAAATTTCTTGTTACTATTATTGGCGCACCTGGAACCAATGGAATAACCACGCAGTCAAATTCACTTCCTTGACTTTTGTGAATGGTGATTGCATAAGCAAGAGTGATTTGGTGAAGGTCCGTTTTTGCGTATTTGCAAATTTTTCCATCATCAAAACGTACGGTTACTTCATCGGTTTCTGGCTCAATTCGTGTGATGTAACCAATGTCGCCATTGAAGACGCCAGTTCCTTCTTGTGACATGCCGTTTTCTTCATATTTTGTGAAAGTCATTTCGTAATTATTGGTTATTTGCATGATTTTATCGCCAACATGATATTTTGTGAAATCTGTTAAAATCTCAACTCCGGAAAAGTGAGGATTGATTGTCATTTGAAGGCGTTTATTTAAATTGTCAATTCCGCAAGGTCCTGCTTTCATTGGTGCAAGAACTTGAATATCAGTTGGTTTATAACCAAAATATTTTGGCAAACGTTCGGTTACCAAATCAACAATTGTTTCACTGTTTGCAACTGTGTCTTTTCCTGCTTCATAGAAGAAGTCTTTACTTGTGTTATCAATTATTGGCATTTTTCCGTTGTTAATTAAGTGTGCGTTTGTGATAATCAAACTATCTTCGCCTTGACGATAAATGTTTACAAGGTGAGTTGTGTGAATTCTTTTGCTTTCAATTAAATCGCGCAAAATATTTCCAGCACCAACACTTGGTAACTGATCTTTATCTCCAACCAAAATTAAACGTGTTGTTGAACGAAGTGCTTTAAGTAAATGATAAAACAAAGCGCAATCAACCATGCTCATTTCATCAATGATAACAACATCTGCATCAAGTGGATTATTTTCGTTTCTGTGGAAAATTCCTTCACCATCTGTTGGGTTCATTTCTAACGCCCTGTGAATTGTTTTTGCTTCCATACCGCTTGTTTCACTAAGTCGTTTTGCTGCTCTGCCTGTTGGTGCGCATAATAAAACTTTGCGGTTTTGTTGTTTAAGCATTTCTAATATGCAACGAACAATTGTTGTTTTACCTGTTCCTGGTCCGCCAGTGATAATAGAAACACCTTTGTTCATGCTGGCTAAAACTGCGTCCGTTTGTTCGCCGTTAAGTTGAATTTTGTGAAGTCGTTGATAAAAATTAATATTATCTAAGAAATTGAATTTATCATCAAATTGATTAAATGTGAGTTTAAATAATTTCCTTGAAATGTATTTTTCTTGGAAGTAAAATCTTGTGAGCATGGTAATATCTTCGCCATGGTAGGTGAAATTTTTAACCATTGCTTCAATTTGAAGATATTCCAAACATTTCAAAATTAATGGTCGTTCATTTTCGGAAAAATTTAAAATTTCAATGCAATTTGAAACTAAATCTTGTTGTGGAAGGTATGTGTGACCTTCTTTTTCGCTGGCGGTTTTTAAAGTGTAAACAAGACCTGCTTTAATTCGGTTTTCACCGTATAAGTCAATTCCAACCTTAACTGCAATTTTATCTGCTGTTGCAAAACCAACACCGTCAATATCTTCAACAAGTTGATATGGGTTGTTTTTAACAACTTCAATGGTTTTTTCTTTATAAATATTGAAAATTTTGATTGCCATGTTGGTTGAAATGAAATGACTTTGCAAAAACATAATAACATTTTGCATTTCTTTCATTTCGTTATATGCGTTTGAAATTTCAATTGCTTTTTGTTTGCTAATTCCACGGATTTTACTAAGTTTAACTGGGTTAAATTCCATAACGGTTAAAGTGTCTTCTTTAAATTCGTCCACAATTTTTTTAGCGGTGACTGGACCAATGCCATAAATAAGTCCGCTTGCTAAATATTTTTCAATGGCAGGAAGTGTGGTTGGTTCAACAACCTTTGCGTCATGGATTTCAAATTGCTCGCCAAATTTTTTATTTACAACAAATTCACCATCAAGTTCTAATGTTTGACCTTCAAAAACTTCAGGTATAATTCCAACTGCGGTGATTTTTTTTCTATCGTATGACAAACTTAACACAGAGTAACCATTCTCTGCGTTTCTAAAAACAGTATTTTCAACATTTGCCACAATTTTCATAGTGAATATATAATACAATATTAAAAAAAAATAGGCAAGTAAGATTTGAACATTATTTGCTTTTGCTCAACTTTTTTGGTATAATAATTATGGAGAAAAATTATGAGCAAAACTATTGAAATGTTAAAAAATTATGTTCCATATAACGAACAAGAAGAAACTGATATTAAAAACATTATTAAAGCGGAAGAAATTTTTAAAAATATTCTAACAAGAGATAATGAATATTGTCATTTAACAGCATCTGCATTTATAATTAATAAAGAACACACAAAAGTTTTGTGTATTTTTCATAATATTTATCAATCTTGGAGTTGGGTGGGTGGTCATGCCGATGGCGATGATGATATGCTTTATGTTGCATCAAAGGAAACAAGAGAAGAAACCTCTTTAAAGAATTTCAAATTAATTGGTTCTGGTCCAATTTCGGTTGAAATTTTACCAGTTAAAGGTCACGAAAAAAGAGGTAAATATGTTTCTGCTCACTCTCATTTAAATATTACATATTTATTTGAAGCAGATGAAAGTGAAACAATAAAAATTTTAGAAGAAGAAAACAGCAATATTGGTTGGTTAACATTTGATGAGTTGTTAAACAAAACAAGCGAACCGCATATGCTACCAATTTATGAAAAGATTATTGAAAAAATTAAAAATTTAAAATAAATTAAGGGGTTTTCTCTTAATTTTTTCTTTGTCTTAATTTGTCAAATGTTTAGTTTGAGGCAAAATCGTTTGGAATTTGAAAAATTTTTTGTATAATAATACAAAGCGAAATTCTAGCAATTTTTACTTTGCTTAAAAGGGGAAGTATGGCAATTTACAAATCGTCTTTCAATCAAAAACCTGAAAAAGAAGAAAAACCAAAGAAAGAAAAGCATGAAAAAATCAAGGTGCCAAAACAAAAATCTAATGTTAAAATAAACATAAGACCAAGTTTAATTTCTTTGTTTGTTTGTTTAATTTTGTTTATTGTTTGTTGTTTTTCAAACTTCTTAAAAAACTTTTTGCTTGGAACGTTTGGCTTGCTTGCATATCCATTAACTTTGTTAGGTGTTTTCTTTTCTTTCCTTGCACTTAAAAAAAAGAAATTAACAGCAAGAAAAAAATATGTTGTCTATCTTTCCACTGCTTGTTTAATTGTTTGGTTTGTTTTGCATTTAATT
Source organism: Candidatus Onthoplasma sp. (assembly GCA_045654665.1). GTDB lineage: Bacteria > Bacillota > Clostridia > Christensenellales > UBA1242 > Onthoplasma. Next base: position 8,773 of record JAZONT010000046.1, on the reverse strand, counting down.
TTAACTTCTAAATTGTCAACAAACAGTTTTGGTGCTTACTTAGCAGAAACTTACAAAGCTAAAACCACAGCTGGCGGACTTGTGTTCAGCTTGATTTCATATCCTATCATTAAATTGCTAACATTGGTTGGTGCTTATATTTTTAGTGGCATAGCACTAGCAATATTTGTTGGACTTATTGTAGACTATCTCACAGTTGAAAAGAATTTAATTAAAGTTGAAGGAAAATCTAAATTTGACTTTAAGAAAATTGAAGATTTTGATATTGACGGTGATCCAATTGAAACAATTTCTCACGAAGAAGAAGTGAAGCACAGAGCAAAAAAGAAATTAGGTTTAGAAAAAGGTGAATCAACAATAATTTCAAGCAATATGCCTCATTTTGATTTTGAACAAATGCAAAAAAGTAAACCAACAATGAGCAAAAAAGATTATATCTTAACTCCGCTTGATCCAGTGATTCCAAGAGATGAAACAAAAGAAATATTTTCATCAATTCCTAAAAAACCTTATCCATATGAAAAGATTAACAAACCGCAAAAATCTAATTTTGGATTAAATTCATATGAAGAAAATCCAAGAGTTGAAGAAATTAAACCGTTGGAAAGTGTGGAAAACATTTCATTTAAAACTGAAGAAATTAAGCCACAATACGTTGAAGAATATTTAGAGCCAGAAATTGAAGAAGTTAGAGAGGATTTCTTGGTTGATGAAGAAGATTTAAGTGAATATGAAACCAAATTTGAAACAACTGCTGAAATTGAAGAAGAACAAACCGAAGAAACAGAAGTTTTTGAAGATTTAAACGAAGATTTTGATGAAGTGGAAGAAGAATCAACTTTTGAAGAAATTAAAGTTGAAATAGACAAGAAAGATTATGTGGATGAATATGCAACTAGTGTGGATAAATCATATTTAGGCTCAACGGTTGACACAGAAGTTGTTCGCCCTAGTGTGGATATCTCAAAATTCAACATTCCTAAAACAATTAAGAAAGAATTAGTTGAAGAAAAGCAAGAAGAAATAGTTACTCAAAAACTAGAAATCCCACCATATGTGGCTCCACCTGTTGAACTATTGAATTACATGGAAAATGTTAAGAGAATTAGCGATGACGAACTGCAAGATAACATTATTCGTTTGGAACAAGTTCTTGAAGATTTTAAAGTGCCAGCAAAGGTTAACAATGTTCAAGTTGGTCCTGCTGTAACAAGATACGAACTCACAATGCCAAGAGGTATTTCAGTTAACAAAATTGCACAAATGGCAGACGACATTGCTATGACTCTTGCAAGTAATGGTTCAATCCGTGTGGAAGCCCCAATTCCTGGAAAGAATTCGGTTGGAATTGAAGTTCCAAATGCTCAAGTTAGTCCTGTTTCACTTCGTGAACTTATTGATAGTGAAGAATTCCGTGTTCGCGGAAATCCGCTTTCATTTGTTTTGGGCAAGGATATTAATGGCGACATTATTTTCTGTAATCTTGACAAGATGCCACATGTTTTGGTGGCTGGAAGCACAGGTAGTGGTAAATCTGTTTGCTTGAACACAATGCTACTAAGTATGTGCTACAAAGCAGGTCCTGAAGATTTGCGTCTAATTTTGGTTGATCCTAAAATGGTTGAATTTTCAACTTATAATGGTCTTCCTCATCTTCTTATTCCAGAAGTTATCATTGGAAAAGATATGACAATTAATGCTCTTGATTGGGCAATTAAAGAAATGGAAAGGCGTTATGCTTTGTTTGCTAAAAATCATGTTGTGAACATCAATGAATTTAACCGCCTTGATATTGTGAAAAGCAAAAAAGAAAGCAAGTTGCCATTTATTGTTATCGTTGTTGATGAACTTGCAGATTTAATGCTTGAAGCAAAGCGAGAAATTGAAGATAGAATTGCAAAATTGGCTGCTAAAGCGCGTGCAGCAGGAATTCACCTTGTTCTTGCAACTCAAAGACCATCTGTTGATGTTATCACAGGAACAGTTAAAGCAAACCTTCCATCTCGTATTGCGTTTGCACTCACTAATTACATGGATAGTAAAACAGTTCTTGACGGTGGTGGTGCTGAAAAATTGCTTGGAAAAGGCGATATGTTATTTAAACCGCAAGATAAACCAGAGCCAAGAAGAATTCAAGGAGCGTATGTTTCAAACTCTGAAATTGCTGCTGTTGTTGAGTTTATTAAGAATAACAATAATCCTGTTTACGATGAAAACGCAGGTCGTGCAATTAAAAATCCAAATGCTAGTAATCCACAAGGAAATGCTGGGGCGAATGCAAGAGAAATGGAATTTGATCCTGTGCTTAAAGACGCTTTGCGTATGTTTATTCAAACAAAGCAAGCAAGCGCAAGCATGATTTCAAGAAGATATTCAGTAGGTTTCAACCGAGCGGGTAGAATTATGGATCAAATGGAAATGGCTGGATTTGTTGGTCCACAAGACGGCGCAAAACCTCGTCAAGTTTTAATCACTATGGATGAATATAATGCAATTTTCGATGAAAACGAATAAAAAAAAGAACTCGTTTGAGTTCTTTTTTGGTGCGAGTGATGGGACTTGAACCCATACTCTCTCGAACACGCCCCTTAAACGTGCGCGTCTGCCGATTCCGCCACACTCGCATGTATAACTATCTCTTTGGTTAATTTGCTTAGCAATAATAAACCATAAGGGTTTGTGTTAATAAACACTATGCAATATTAGCATAGAAATTCATATTTGTCAACAACACAATCAAAGTTTTATAGAATTAATAAAATTTAAACTATTTATCAATCATTTTTTGTGTTTTCTGTCGTTTTTAGTTGTAAAAAATAATATTTTTTAATATAATAACACTACGGAGAGATAATGAAAAAACAAGAAGTTGAAAAAATTAATTGCATAATAGATTGTGATCCAGGTGTTGATGATGCGGTGGCAATCGCCCTTTCTTTATATGATAGCGTGATAGATATTAAGTTAATTACAACTGTTAATGGAAATCTTGATGTTGATACGGTGACTAGAAACGCACTTCATGTTTTGGAAAAGTTTAACAAAACTGATATTCCGCTTGCAATGGGTAGTAATAAACCAATGGGTAAGAGTATGCCAAACGCAAGTTTTATTCATCAAAAAAATGGTATGGGTGGTTATTGCCCACCTGAAGAAGTGAAAACTAAGCCAATAGATAAGTCTGCTGTTGAAGCGATGTATGAAGTTATTAAACAGCATCCTAAAGATATTTATATTGTGTCTTTAGGGCCACACACTAATGTTGGTCAACTTATTAAAGACCATCCGGATGTTATTGACATGGTTAATCATATCTATTGTGAAGGGTGTTCGGCTTATGGAAACAAAATGGAAAAGAAATGGGCTAACTATATTTCTTTCAATGCTTCTTTTGATGCTTTGGCTTTAAAAATTGTTGTTGAAAGTGGAATACCTATCACAATAATTCCATCACGTATGGGAAGAGATTTGGCAAATTTCAACGAAAAGGAAGTTTTTGAAATTAGAGAACTCAACGATGTTGGAAAATTTTTCTTTGAAATGTATAACCAATATTGGGAACATAATTATGAGGATAGAAGAATTGCAACAAATGACACCTGCGCTGTGCTTGCTTTAAGAGAGCCTAAATTGTTCAAAACTAAGAAATGTGTAATAAATGTTAACACGGATGATATGTATGGCAGAACCGATTTTAAATTCACAAAAAGAGGTCACATTAATTATGTTTATAAAGTTAACAAAAAAGAAATGCACAAGTGCTTCTTTAAGGCAATCAGGAAATTAGATCGCTTTAAATTTTATAATGATTAATTTTAAATGATTTGTTAATATTGATTGTTGGAATTTGATAAATTAAACTAGAAGGAGAAAGATATGTATATGCTATATTTTTGGCTTGGAGTGTTGTGTGTTGGTTTGCTCATAGAAGCATTAAATGCTGGAACGCTTATCACAATTTGGTTTTCAGCAGGAGCGGTTATTCCACTTATTATGAGTTTTTGGGGAATAACAACACCGGCATATATTACAGTTCAAGTAATCATTTTTGGATTGGTTACAACTTTGTGTTTGATTTTCTTAAGAGGAATTGCCAAAAAGGTTTTATTTAAAAATAATAAGGATAAAACAAATTTAGATTTGTATGTTGGCAAAAAGTATACAATTAAAAGAAAAGTTGAAAACTTCACTTACATCAAGTTTAATGGAATAGAATATTCTGTTGTTCTTGAAAAAGATGATGAAGTTAATGATCTTGAAGTTGGCGATAAGGTTGAAATTATTCGCTTTGAGGGAAACAAAGCGATTGTTAAACTTTCTGAAAATTTGGAGGTGAAATAGTTATGGTTGGATTAATAGTTGCAATTGTATTAGTTGTTGTTGCGGTGATTGTTCTTGCAACAAGCATTAGAATTGTGCGTCAAGCAACAGGTGTTGTTGTTGAACGTTTAGGAAAATATAGCAAAACATTAGATACGGGCGTGCATTTTATTTTACCTTTGGTGGATAAAACTCTTCCAGCAGTGTCGCTTAAAGAAAGGGTTGCAGATTTTCAACCACAACCCGTTATCACAAAAGATAATGTTACAATGCAAATAGACACAGTCGTTTATTTTCAAGTTATTGATGTGAAATTATTCACATATGGTGTTGAACGTCCAATTGCTGCAATTGAAAATTTAACAGCAACAACACTTAGAAACATTGTTGGTGAATTAGAACTTGATGAAACGCTTACATCTCGTGACACCGTTAACACAAAAATGCGTGCTATTTTGGATGAAGCAACAGACCCTTGGGGTATTAAAATTAATCGTGTTGAACTTAAGAATATTCTTCCACCAAAAGATATTCAAGATGCAATGGAAAAACAAATGAGAGCGGAACGCGAACGCCGCGAACAAATTTTGAAAGCTGAAGGCGAAAAGAAATCTAGTGTTCTTGTTGCGGAAGGTGAAAAAGAAGCAGTAATTTTAAAAGCTCAAGCTGAAAAAGAAAGAGTTATGCTTGCTGCAGAAGCTGAAAAAGCAAAATTAATAGCAGAAGCGGAAGGTAAAGCAAAAGCAATTGAACTTGTTAACAAGGCTTGCCCTAATGCTGCATACGTAACACTTGAAGGTTATGAAGCACTTAAAGTTTTGGCTCAAGGCGAAGCAACAAAAATCATTGTTCCAAGCGAAATTCAAAATGTTGCAGGGCTACTTACAAGTGTGAGTGAAGTTATTAAAGCCGAAACTCCAAAAAAGAAAACGAAATAGTGTAAAGTGGGCTTAAAACCCACTTTTTTCTTGACTATAAATTAGGTTAATGTTAAAATATTTTTAATAGGAGAAAATATGAAAAAGTTTTTTGCTGAATTTAAAAAGTTTATCACTCGTGGCAACATTTTAGACCTTGCCGTGGGTGTTATCATTGGTGGTGCGTTCACTGCAATTGTAACCAGCTTAACAAACAATATTATTCGTCCGTTTATAAACTGGATAATAATGTTGATCAGCGGTAAAGAAGGTTTGAGCGAGGTTTATACGTTTTTATCTAAAGCATATTTAGAAGATGGAAGCATTGACTTGAAAAATAGTATTTACATTGATTGGGGAATGTTTGTTACTGCTATTATGGACTTCTTTATTATTGCTTTTGTTGTGTTCTTGATTGTGAAAACTGTTAATAAAGCCAGAGAAACAATTGAAGAATTAAATGAAAGATTAGAGCAACAAACTAAGAAAGAATATAGATTAGAGAAAAAACAAATTAAACAAAAAGCGAAAGCTGAAGGAAGAAAATTCAAACTTGTTTGGAAGGAATATTTGGCTGAAAAACAACGCATTGCAGAAGAAAAAGCAAAACTTGAAGCAGAAGAAAAAGCGAGAAAAGAAGCTGAAGAAAAGTTAAATAATCCAACAGAACAAGAACTTTTAAAACAAATAAGAGATTTGCTTCAAAGATAAGGAATTAAAGAAAAAGAAAAAAGATGCTTAAAAACATCTTTTTTTGTTAAATAAGATATCTATCGACATCTTGTTAAATAAAAAATCTGCCTAAAGGCATCTTTTTTCTTAAATCATTTGCTGTTTTTGTGAGTTTTTGATAATATATTATATATAAGGAGTGTTTATGAATTTACCAAACAAATTAACAGTTTTAAGAATGGTGCTAATTCCGTTTGTTATGTTTTTTTATCTTGCAACATTTATTCCGCATGGCATTGGAAAGATTGTTGCTCTCGTGATTTTTATTATCGCGGCATTAACAGATTTGTTGGATGGAAAAATTGCAAGAAAACACAATTTAGTCACAAATCTTGGGAAATTCCTTGATCCTATTGCGGATAAGATTTTAACAGCATCAGTGTTGTTTATGATTATGGCAGATGGCACAATTCCTGCTCCATATGGAGTTATTGTTGTTACCATCATCATTGCAAGAGAATTTATGGTTAGTGCGTTAAGACTTATTGCTGCAAGCCAAGGAACAGTTCTTGCTGCAGATATTTGGGGAAAGGCAAAAACTATGGTTCAAATGATTGCAATTCCAATTTGTATGTTAATTCCTTTCTTAATTGAACTTGGTGGAGTTGCGTCTTGGTTGATTTTAACTGTTCAAATTGTTGGATGGGCATCGATTGGTGCAGCAACAGTTTTAACAATTGTTTCAGGTGTTAACTATTTGGTTAAAAACATCAACTGTTTTAAAGATAGTAAATAAAATTTAATAACAAAAGTGTTGTGTTTGATGAAATTTCCACAATTTTATCGAACAAATGTTTGACACTTTTGTTTTTTATTGGTATAATATATTTATAAAATTCATGATTTAAGGAGAAGAAAAAGTGAACGAAGATAAGAAAAAAGCCTTAGAAGCAGCTATTTCTCAAATTGAAAAGGCATATGGAAAAGGTTCAATTATAAAAATGGATGCTGACACTTACGCAGAAGGAATTGAAGTGATTCCAACAGGGTGTTTACCACTTGATATTGCCTTAGGTGTTGGAGGTCTTCCAAGAGGTAGAATTGTTGAAATTTATGGACCGGAAAGTTCTGGTAAAACAACAGTGGCATTACATGTTATTGCTGAGGCTCAAAAGATGGGTGGAACCGCGGCTTTTATCGATGCGGAACATGCACTTGATCCTATTTATGCACAAAAACTTGGTGTTGATATTGGTGCTATGTATGTTTCTCAACCTGACACTGGTGAACAGGCTTTAGAAATTACTGAACAGTTGGTAAGGAGTGGCGGTGTTGATATTGTTGTTATTGACTCTGTTGCAGCACTAACTCCAAAAGCAGAAATTGATGGTGAAATGGGTGATGCTTTCGTTGGTCTTCAAGCGCGTCTTATGAGTCAGGCGTTGCGAAAACTTACTGGTGTAACATCAAAAAGCAAAACACTTGTTATTTTCATCAACCAATTAAGAGAAAAGGTTGGTGTTATGTATGGTAACCCAGAAACAACTCCAGGCGGAAAAGCACTAAAATTCTATTCATCTGTTCGTCTTGATGTTAGAAAGGCTGACACTATTAAAGATGGAAGTGATGTGGTTGGAAACAGAACAAAAGTTAAAGTTGTTAAAAATAAAGTTGCTCCGCCATTCAAAACCGCAGAATTTGATATTATGTACGGCGAAGGCATTTCGGTATTTGGTTGCTTAATTGATGCTGCAATTGAAATTGGGGTTATTGATAAGAGTGGTTCATGGTTTAGTTATAATGGTGATAAAATTGGTCAAGGCAAGGAAAATGTTAAGGCTTATTTTGCATCACATCCTGAACTGGCAGATGAAATTGATAAAATTGTTAGAGAAAAATTGGTTAAATAATGTTACAGATTTTAAATATTGAAAATGTCGCTTTAATTGATAGGGCAACACTTAACTTTGATGAAAAGCTTAATGTTATCAGTGGTGAAACGGGTGCTGGTAAAAGTATTTTGCTTGACAGTTTGAGTTTTGTTTTTGGTGGAAGAGCGGATAGGTCTCTTATTCGATCAGGTGCCAACTCTATGAAGGTTGAAGCGATTTTTTCTTGTTTAAGCGATAAGCAAATTCAATATGTTAAAAATAATTATAATATAAATTGTGAGGATGAACTTTTTATTTCAAGAGAACTTGATTTAAATGGCAAAAATGTTTGCAAAATTAATGGTGAACTTGTTCCGGTGGCTATTGTAAAGAAAATTTGTCAAATGCTTGTGGATGTTCATGGTCAAAGCGAACATTTAGCGATTTTAGATAATGATTATCAACTTAAAATTATCGACATGTATGGCAAAACACCAAATGAACTTTTTGTTGAACTTGAAAACTGTATTAATGAATATAAAGAAAATGAAAAAGAAATCAAACTTCTAGGTGGGAGTGAACAAGAAAAACAAAATTTAATTGATTTATATTCTTATCAAATTCAGGAAATTGAAAATGCTGGTATTAAAGAAAATGAGTTTGAAGAATTACTAAATGAAAAAAAAGAAATGAGTCAGTTTGAAAAGATAAATGAAAATTTAAAATCTGCGTATAATTCTTCAATAAAAAATAGTTATGGAGATAGTGCTGTTGAGCAAATTAATTCAGCGATGAAATCTTTGCAAAATATTGAGAGTGTAAATGAGCATTATCATGATCTTTTTGAAAGGCTTAGAAGTTGCTTGATTGAAATGCAAGATATTGGTGATGTGATTGGTGATGATTTGAGTAAGAATATTTTTGACGAAGAAAGATTTAATTATGTTGATAATAGGATTGATTTTATTAAAAATTTATTTAGAAAATATGGTG
>JAZONT010000045.1:0-5648 GCA_045654665.1 Candidatus Onthoplasma sp. | reverse complement strand
CTCTAGGCGAAAGATTTTAAAGAGCGGGCAGGCAGTCACACGCAAACTTTCGCAAAATCAAAAATCAAAAACGAAACAAGTTCAAGGCAAATAACAGATTATAAAATAGTGTAAAATCAATGGTTTTGATTTTCAATATAAATCAAAAAATAATCAAAATTATTCAAAAGATGTTGCTCGTCGGCAATTTTATGTTTTTCAAAGCCGTTATTTAGGCTTGTTGAAAAACTTTATCAATTTTGGATAGATTGTCGATGAGAATATGTTTCGTGGCTTTAACAAAGCGTTTTGAAAGGAATTTGGCCAATCATAACAATATTTCAAGAATACAAAGTTTAAAAGATACAAAGTTACAAGATTACAAGAAAACAATTTAGAAAAATTTAAAATTAACACTGGACTTTAAAGGCAGTATGCGGTTTAATGTGTGTTGCCTAAGGTTTAGTGATATCAAGGAGAAAGAATGAGATATAACGAAGAACTAAACCAAAAGCAATTATCAGATTTAGTCTCAATAGAAACCAAAAGATTGTGTGAAAAATACAATAAAGATTTTCTGGATTGTGAGGACTTAATCAAAATAACAAACTTGGGGAGAGACAATGTTCGTGCAATGATGCATAGAAGAGATTTCCCATTGTTAAAAATCGGTAGAAGAAATGTTGTGAATATAAGTAGTTTTGCTTACTGGTGTATTAAACAAACATATAAGGAGATGTAAAAAATGGCAAAAAGAAAAGCAACACGCCGTGGAAACGGAGAAGGTTCAATATGGCAAAGACCAGATGGTAGGTGGCTAGGCCAAATATCACTTGGTTACGATGAAGATGGTAAACTTAAAAGAAAAACATTTTATGGAAAGACAAGAAGTGAAGTTTCGCTTAAAATGACATCCGAATTGAGTTACATAATGAAAAACGGATATCAAACAGTATGCAAAGAAAAATTTGAAACAATATTTATGGAGTGGCTGTTGGTGTTTAAAAGAAACACGGTTCAAGCAAGAACCTTTGAAAGAATACTAAGCAATGCAAAAATACATGTTATACCAGAACTTGGTAAATACAGCTTAGATGAAATCAATATGCAAGCCATACAAAAAATGATAAACAGACTATACCTGAAAGAGTTGTCGTTAGATGTGATTAAGAAATCCAAACAAATAGTTGGACAGTTCTTTGAATATGCAATAGATAACGAAATGGCAATTAAAAATCCAACAGCAAAAATAAAAATTCAAAAAAGAGAGAAGCATATTCAAGATGCACAAAGATACAAGGCAATTCCACCAGATAAAAGAGAAGAGTTTATAAAAGCATTAGATAGTCAAACAATTCTTAAACCAATGTGCTTAGTTATGATGTGCTGTGGATTAAGAATTGGAGAAATATTGGCGTTAACCTGGAGAGATGTGGATATTGAAAGAAAGTTAATACATATAAACAGAGCGATAACAGTAGATGTTAAAATGGATAAATTAGGAAATGTGTTATCAAGAAAAACGGTTATAGGCGACACAAAAACAGCGTGCTCAGTAAGAATTGTACCAATGCCAGATAGTTTAATTCCTGTTCTTGAAGCATGGAAAGAAGATAGATGGATTGAAGGAAAGAAACACAATGTGGATTTGCTTGCACCAGACAGCCTTGTATTTGGTAAATATGATGGCGGAATTAGAACTTATAGAAATACACAAAACATATTCGATAGGTTTTGTAAACAAAATGGATTTGATAAACTAGGATTACACATACACGGACTTAGACAAACATATTCAAATATGCTATTCGAAAAAAGTGTTAATCCAAAAGTAATTCAAGGCCTACTTGGTCACAAAGATGTAAAGACAACAATAATGAACTATAACTCGGTGGATAAATCATACTTCGATAGAATTTCAAACTTAATAAACGAACAGTTTAAATAAATTTGACAGTGTCTATTGACAAATAATAATAAATAATTATACTATTATACACGTTAAATATACTGGTTGAATAAAATAGATATAAAAATAATTTTTAATTTATAAAAAAATATGTTATAATATAAAGGAGGGATATGACAATGGTGAAAGTTGAACAAATTGCACAATGGTTTACATTAAGAGCAGCCGAAGATGTGAATAAGGGCGGCGAGTATTTAACACAATTAAAACTTCAAAAACTGATGTATTATGCACAAGGGTTTTATTATGCATTCAATGACAAAAAATTGTTTAATGATAAAATTATTCATATGCCATATGGTCCAGCTGTTGAGTCTATGTTAAGTAAACTTAGAGGACATGGAAGCGATCAAATTAAAAGTTTAAATATTTCAGTCGGTGATTTACCACATGATGTGATTACTATATTAAGTTTGGTTTATGATAAACTTGGTCAATATAGTGCATATAAATTAGTTGAATTAACACATAACGAATGGCCTTGGCAAAATACAGACCAAGGAAAAGAAATAAAAGCTAACGTGATCGGTGAATATTTTAAAAGACATTATATAAAATAGAATGTCACCTAAGAGATTGCCAGGCGAATCTTACCAAGATTATATGACTAGGATACAAAAACAACCCGATCACAAAAATGTTGTTATACCAAACAACACTAGTCTTACTTTAACCGAACAAGATTATGATTCGAAGAAAAATGATGAAAAAAAGAAACAGTCAAAGAATTTGGCTATTAGTTTTAAATACTTGACTGAAAATAAGGATTATAATTTCAATTATTTTAAAAAGAATAAAACAGCATTTGACGGTTTTGTTACCAGATTAAATAGTACCTTGATTAAGATAACTTCATTGCAAGTAAAAGATTTGGGTTCAAATCCTTTCACAGATAAGTTTCCGTTTAAGAATCTTTATGAAGGTGTGTATGTGAATTCAAACAAGGTTTTTGAAAATACAGAAGAGGTTATAAGTGTAGAACTTGGTAGTAAAAGTCATGAACGCATAATTTTATTTTATGATGGAAATAAAATAACAGGCGATAATATTTTGTATGTATTGTTATTTGATATGAATTTCAATCATCCCGCTTATCGACACGGGAAGAAAATGAAAAGGTAATGCAAATGTATGCAGTGCGGGCATATTTAGACCGTAATTAGAACAATTTAGAACGAAAGTAAGAAAAATTAGAGTCAGCAGTTTTTGACGACTGTTGGCTCTTTTTTTATGCCATAAAATAAAAAAATTGGAGGGTTTAAATTTTTCAAATAAAATTGTAGACATTAAAAAATCCCCTATTTTATAGGGGTTTTCTATGGAGCTGATAGCGGGAATCGAACCCGCGACCTCCACCTTACCAAGGTGACGCTCTACCGACTGAGCCATATCAGCGTATTAAGATTTTTAGTTGATGTGAATTTAGCCAGGTAGACATTACCAAGGTGACGCTCTACCGACTGAGCCATATCAGCGTATTAAGATTTTTGTTTGATGTGAATTTAGCCAGGTAGACATTACCAAGGCAGCCCTCTACCTACTGAGGTACATCAGCACGATGAAATTTTAGGTGATTTTTAAGATGTTGATTTTGGCACTTTGGATTTTTACCAAGGTTATGCGCTAACTGCTATGCCATAACTGCATTATAAATCACGATTTTATTATAACAACATTTTAATGGTTAGTCAATATTTTATTCATTAATACATAAAATTTTAATTATAATTTGCATAAAAATCTTGACTTGATATTTTTGTTGTGATAAAATAGTCATTAAGATAATGATGGAAAAGAGTAGTTAAGATTACGGCTCAAAGTGAGATAAGGATAGTGAGAACTTGTCAGCGCGTGCTTAATGAAAGACGCTTCCTAGTCTTAAGAACAGCCTTTTAGGTTGCAGTTTTCAAAGTGGTTGAGTTTATCTCAACAAATTAGGTGGCACCGCGGTGAGAGTTCATCGTCCTAATGCGTTTGGCGTTAGGGCATTTTTTATTTTATATGCACTAACTAAAATAATTAAATATTCTTAGGAGGATTAACAAAAATGATAACACAAATTTCAAAATTAAAAGTGGGAAGAGTTGATTTTTTTGCAATGGTTGACACTGTTCGAGACAAAAAGAATATGCAATTCATTGTTGCAAAAGATTTCTCAGGTAAGATTCAATTATTTATTGACAAAGTTAAATATCCTGAAATTGGCGAATTGTTTTTACGTCTTGTTCCTGGAGCAACTGTTAGAGTTAAGGGTGAATTAGTAAAGAGCGAATATGTTAAAATGGGTGGTCAAGAAGTTTTGGTTGATTTTGCAGAACTAACAAGTCATGCAGAACCAAACCCAATTGCAGATGATAGCACAATTGACTATAAACTTAATTATCGTTGGATTGACCTTAGAACCGAAAGAAATTTATTGCTTTTTAAAGTTCAAACAGCATTTGTTAATGCAATGAGAGAATTTTTAGTAAACAAGGAATTTGTTGAAATTCACTCACCAAAACTTATTGGGGCTGCAAGCGAAAGCGGAAGTGAAGTTTTTGAAGTTAAATATTTTGACACAAAAGCATATCTTGCTCAAAGTCCACAATTCTATAAACAAATGGCAATTGCTGGCGGACTTGGAAGAATCTTTGAATGTGGTCCTGTGTTTAGAGCAGAAAAATCTCACTCAAGAAAACATGCAACAGAATTTACAGGTTTTGACCTTGAATTTTCTAACATTGAAAGCGTTAAAGATGTTATGGCTATGGAAGAAGAACTTTTAGCTTATGCACTTAAAGTTGTTAAAGAAAAATACGGCGAGCAAATAAAAGAAGTGTTTGGTGTTGATGTGGTTGTTCCAACATGTCCTTTCCCAAGAATTAAGCTTGCAGATTTATACGCTGAGCTTGAAACAAGATATGGTTACACTTGTCCAAAAGAAGAACAAGATGATTTAACAACAGAAGCTGAAAAATTATGTGAACAATTTGCAAAAGAAAAATTTGGTCATGAATTTATTTTCATAACGGATTTCGGTGCAAGAAAACGTGCTTTCTATCACATGAGAAAAGATGGAATTCCTCAAGGTTATGACTTAATTTGGAAAGGTGTTGAAATCACAACTGGTGCACAACGCGAACATAGATATGATATTTTATTAAAACAAGCTCAAGAAAAAGGACTTGATAAAGACGTTGAATTTTATCTTCAATTCTTTAAATATGGTTGTCCACCACATGGCGGATTTGGATTGGGTGTTGATAGAATGACCATGAATATGTTAGAACTAAGCAATCTTAAAGAAGCTATGTTCTTATTCCGTGGACCAGATAGGTTAACACCATAATAAAGATATAAAAGGAGAATAAAATGCAAAGAGTTGAAATTAGAGATTTACACAAAATTTACACACAATACGCAGAAAAAGAAATCACAATTTGTGGTTGGGCAAGAACAATAAGGGATAGCAAAAACATAGCATTTGTTGAAATTAATGATGGGGCGTTTAAATCTGTTCAAGTTGTTGTTGAAAAAGAAAAAATTTCCAACTATGATGAAATTGTAAAACAAAGAGTTGGTGCTTCTTTTCAAGTTTTGGGAAAATTAATTCTCACACCCAATGCTCAACAAGCTTTTGAAATTAGTGCTGTTAAAGTTGAAGTTTTAGGTGAAAGTGAAGCGGACTACCCTCTTCAAAAGAAAGGTCACACAATGG
>JAZONT010000044.1:0-5349 GCA_045654665.1 Candidatus Onthoplasma sp. | reverse complement strand
ATGTTAGGATTTATTAGAGGAATTTTAAGAGATAAAGATTACGACAACATCACCGTTGAATGCGGTGGTGTTGGTTTTAATATTATGGTGACGAATAGTTGCATGGCAAATCTTCCAAATTTGGATGAAGAAGTGAAGATTTACACTTATTTGCATGTTAGGGAAGACGAATTAAGTTTATATGGTTTTGAAAACCCAGAAGAGAAGAAACTTTTCTTGCAACTTATCTCAGTTAGCGGTGTTGGAAGTAAAACCGCAATTGGAATTTTATCGGCTGAGCGCATGAGTGCAATTATTAATAGCATTATCAATGAAGACACGTCTGTTATTGCAAACTGCAAGGGGATAGGAAAGAAAACAGCAGAGAGAATAATCGTTGAACTTAAAGATAAAATCAAACCGTTTGACTATATTATTCCAAACGATAACTTGTTTGATGCAATGCAAGAAAATTCTAAAGCACTTGAAGATGCTCTCATTGTTTTAACCAGTTTGGGTTTAAGTAAAAACGACGCAACAAAGAAGGCAAAAGAAGTTATGTCAAAGCACGACACTGCCGAACAAATTGTTGCCAAAGTTCTTCATGATATGGGAACTTAGAGTTGTTGCCAACTCACTAAACGATTTAATTTTAGGTATTAAAAAGAACCTAAAATTAAATTCTAAGTCGTTCGGGCAATCAACTTTGCGTTAAAATTAAAACGGTTTTTAGTTAAGCTTAAAAGAATTGAGTTTATGTTATTTGTTGACATTAGTCAATAAAAGAAAATACTTTTTCTTTTGTTACAATTCTAAAAGAAAAGTTGCTTGCATTGTGCAAGCACAATCAACCCAAATTAAAGGAGCATTTATGGAAGAAAGAGATAGATTTATATCAAGCACTAAAAATATGAGTGATGTGGAAGTTGAAAACAAACTTCGTCCTATTTCATTTGATGAATATGTGGGGCAAGAAAAGATTAAATCTAATCTTAAAGTTTTCATTTCCGCTGCAAAGAAACGTAAAGAAGCATTAGACCACGTTTTACTTTATGGTCCGCCAGGGCTTGGAAAAACAACATTGAGTCATATTATTGCCAACGAAATTGGGAGCCAAATTAAAATCACAAGTGGTCCAAGCATTGAAAACGCTGCGGATCTAGCGGCAATCCTAACGAATTTAGGCACAAATGATGTGCTTTTCATTGATGAAATTCACAGAATGAGCAAATCTGTTGAAGAGATCTTATATCCAGCAATGGAAGATTATGCTCTTGACTTTATTGTTGGAAAAGGTCCAAGTGCAAGAAGTATGCGTCTTAAAATTCAACCTTTCACTTTAATTGGAGCCACAACAAAGGCTGGAAATTTATCTAGTCCGTTGAGAGACCGTTTTGGAATTTCATGCCGTCTTGAACTTTACACAGTTGAAGAAATTTCATTAATTTTAAAGAGAAGTGCTAAAATTTTGGGTGTTGAGATAGATGATGATGCAACTCTTGAGATGGCAAGAAGAAGCCGTGGAACACCAAGAATTGCAAACCGACTTCTTCGCCGTGTTCGTGACTTTGTTCAAGTTGAAGATAAAAATATTATCTCTAGCGAAGATGCAAGAAGAGCAATGGAATTAATGGATATTGACTCTAAAGGCCTTGATTATGTCGATAAACGTGTGCTTATGGCAATGATTGAAAAGTTTGGTGGTGGACCTGTTGGTCTTGACACGTTGAGTGCCACAACAAACGAAGAAGTTTCAACAATTGAAGACATTGTTGAGCCATATTTGTTGCAACTTGGTTTTGTTGTTAGAACAAATAGAGGACGCTGTGTTACAAAAATAGCATATGAACATTTAGGTTTGCCTGTTCCAAAAAGTTTAAAAGAAGAAATAGAGGATGAAGACGATGATTAATTACACAAAATTATCAACCTATGATTATCATCTTCCAAATGAACTAATTGCGCAAACTCCGCTTGAAAAAAGAGATGAAAGTAGGCTTTTGGTGTTTGATAGAAAAACCAAAGACACTTATCACAGAACTTTTAAAGATATTAAAACCTTTTTAAGAAAAGGTGATGTTTTAGTTGTAAATAACACTCGTGTTATGCCAGCAAGACTTATGGCAAAAAAAGATACAGGTGCTGAAATAGAAGTGTTTTTGTTGAAACGTAGGAATTTGACTGATTTCGAAGTTTTGATGAAACCAGCAAAAAGAGTTAAAATTGGAATGATTTTAACTATTAGTGAAGAACTTAAGTGTGAACTACTTGAAGTTTTGGAAAACGGAAACAGAGTTGTTCGCTTTATGCATAATGGACTTTTAGAAGATATTCTAGACAGAGTTGGAAGCATGCCACTGCCACATTATATTCACGAAAAACTTAAAGATAAAGAACGTTATCAAACTGTTTATAATAAAGTTGAAGGCAGTTCAGCAGCACCAACTGCCGGTTTGCATTTCACTAATGAATTAATGAAAGAACTACAAGATATGGGGGTTGAGATACTTGAAGTCACCCTTGATGTTGGTCTTGGAACTTTCCGCCCTTGCAAAGAAGAAGACATAACAAAACACGATATGCACACCGAACATTATCATATTAGCAAGGAAGTCGCCGAAAAAATTAATAGGGCAAAAATTGAAAATAGGCGCGTTATTGCGGTCGGAACAACAAGTGTTAGAACTCTTGAGAGTTGCGCACAAAAAGGTATGCCACTCACCGAAGATGATGACGACACAAATATTTTCATTTATCCGCCATATAAGTTCAAAGTTGTTGACGCTTTAATCACAAATTTTCACTTACCAAAGAGCACATTGATTATGTTGGTTAGTGCTTTTGCGGGATACGAAAACACAATGGATTTATACGAAACCGCAGTTGAAAATAGTTATCGCTTTTTCTCTTTCGGGGATGCTATGTTTATCTCTTAAAATATTAAAAAGGAAAACAATGAAAAAAAATTTTAGTTACGAAGTATTGCACGTTGATAAAAATAGTGGAGTTAGAACTGGGGTGTTGCACACACCGCATGGCGATATTTTCACACCGATTTTCATGCCGGTTGGAACACTGGCGACAGTTAAATCACTAACAAGTGATGATTTATATGATTTAGGGGCTCAAATTATTTTGGCGAACACCTATCATCTTCACATTCGCCCAGGTGATGAACTTGTAAAAAAAGCAGGTGGTCTTCACAAGTTTATGAATTTCAATCGACCAATGCTAACAGATAGTGGTGGTTTTCAGGTTTTTTCATTATCAGGAATTAGAAAAGTAACTGATGATGGTGTTGAATTTAGAAACCACTTAAGCGGTGAAAAAATGTTCATCTCACCTGAAAAGGCAATCGAAATTGAAAATAATTTAGGTGCTGATATAATCATGGCTTTTGATGAATGCACAGAGCCGGGTGTAACACACAAACAAGCAGAAAAAGCCATGAATAGAACATTAAATTGGCTAGAACGTTGTTACAACGCACAACAAAATCCAAAACAAATGCTTTTTCCAATTGTTCAAGGTAATTTCTATCCTGATTTAAGATTAAAAAGTTTGGAAGAAACAAAAAAGTATGCAAAATGCGGTATTGCAATCGGAGGCTTATCTGTTGGTGAAAGTGCAGAACAATTCGTTGAAATGTTAGATGTTATGAAAGGAAAATATCCTGAAAATATGCCAAGATATTTAATGGGTGTTGGAACACCAGACTATATTTTTGAAGCGGTTGAACGTGGAATAGATATGTTTGACTGTGTTCTTCAAACTAGAGTGGCAAGAAATGGATTAGCCCTGACAAGCTATGGGAAAGTGGTTCTTAAAAACGCTAAATACAAAGAAGATTTTACATCTCTTGACACGGAATGTGATTGTTATTGTTGCCGTAATCACACTAAGGCATATTTGCATCATCTTGTTAAATGTAATGAAATGCTTGCTGGAAGATTATTAAGCTTGCACAACATTCGTTTTACGCTTAAAATGATGGAAAATATGCGTGAAGCAATAAATAATGACCGCTTTTTAGATTACAAGAAAGAATTTTATTCTAAATATGGATTGCTCAAATAATTTGCTTTTGTTAAACGCTTGCGCTAAGTCACTAAAAGCAAAATATTATCGCATAAAAAGTGAAAGTTTTTTAATTAGCCAAAATTCCACAAAAATATGAAAAATTTTCATAAAAAATGTGTGTAAAATAATTTGACTATAAGTTTGTGCTTTGATATAATAATAAAATAGAAGGGGAGAGATATGTTAGAAATTATTTTAGTTGTAATTTTATTAGTACTCTTGGTTGCATTATTTGTGATCAGTGGTATGAAAAAGAAAAAATTTAATGCCGAAATGGGTCAAATGAGAGAAGAACTCAAAATTGGCGACAAGGTTATGACAGACTCAGGTGTTGTGGGCGAAGTTGTTGATTCTTATGTTGAAGAAGAATATAAATACTTTGTTTTAAAATCTGGCAAAGATGCTAACACTGGTTATTTCACAGTTCATGCAAACGCAATTTACTATGTTTTTGGTAAAGAACAACCAAACGCTGAAAAGAAAACAGTTGTTGTTGCTCCAAAGCAAGAAAAAACAGAAGAATAAAATTATAAGCACGGTTAAACCGTGTTTTTTCTTGTCTTTCAGACAAAAATGTTTTCGCTAGTTAATAATGAAAAACATATTTTTCAGCAAAAAAACACAATAATAGCGAAAAACTTTGTCCTAGTGCCAATCTAATTGTAATAAATAAAATTAGGAGGCAAAATGAATAAAATCAAATCAATAAATTGGAATAATATTTTAAAACTTTTAAAATGCGCTTTAGTAGGCATTGTTGCCACATTAATTGGAACCGTAATTTTTGCATTTGTGTTAAAATTTGCAAACTTAACCACAGCTCTTATCGGGCATATAAACAATTTGATTAAAGTGGCTTCAATTTTTGTAATGGTCACATGTGTTAAACGATGTTTAAATGAAAAAATAATGTTACATTCAATTTTTGCTGGAATAATCTATGCAATTTTAAGTTTCATTGTGTTTTCAATTGCAAATGGTAGTTTTGTGCTAGATTTATCATTTTTATATGACTTCTTGTTTGTTGTTATAGTATCGGTAATTATTTCAGTAATAATTAATCTAATTAGCAAAAAATCGGTGTAATAATTTCATTTTTTTAGTCAATAATTCTCTTTAAAGATTTAGTTATATAATATTCTCAATTTATCTTAATTTTCTTTGGTTTTTTTGTTTGACAAAATTCTTAATATTATATATAATATGTCTTGAATTATAGAAGAGGAGAAATTATATCTTATGACTAAAAAAAGATCAAAAAGCTTATTTGTGTTATTTAGCATTCTTTTA
>JAZONT010000043.1:0-8937 GCA_045654665.1 Candidatus Onthoplasma sp. | reverse complement strand
TTTTACTATTTTTTACGCAATTTTTTTTATATTTTTTAGTTTTTTGTTAAATTTTTTAAATTTTGGAAAATTTTCAACAACTCTTCTAGCCGTTTATTTTATTGGATTTTTTTGGATTAGATTTCTAATGAGAAAAACAGTTGTTATTTTTTTAAAAAGATGTTATAATCTTGTTAATAAGTTTACAAACAAAAAACTCAAAGGAAAATCAGATGTCAAGTCCAAAAAAAGTTAAATTTGTTTTAGCTCTTGCAATACTTCTAGTTATTGCTCTAGTTTTTGTTTGTGTTATTCAAGTTGTGAACATTGCAAAAACAAAAAAACAAATCGAAGCCCAACAAACCCAAATTGAACAATTGCAAAAAGAGTTAGACCAAAACCAAAACAAACTTCCACAAAATAATTATGAAGATATAATTGAGGAGAACCAATGATTATAACAATAACAGGAAAACCGTGCAGTGGAAAAGGAACTGTTGCAAAAGAATTTTGCAAAAAATATAATTTTGAATATATGTGCACAGGAGACATGTTCCGTTCTTACGCAAAACAATTTGGATATGATAATATTTTAACATTTCAAGAAGAAGATCCAAGGATTAAACAAATAGATAAACTTGTGGACGACAACACTTTAAATATTGGCAAAACAAGGATTAATGATAATATTGTTATAGATTCTCGCATGGCGTGGCACTTTATTCCTAACTCATTTAAAGTTTTTATTGACGTGAATGATAACGTTGCAGGACTTCGCCTATTAAACGCCAAAAGAGAAACTGAGAAAACAAAAACCTTGCCCGAAGCTATTGATTCTCTTAAATCAAGATGGAAGATTGAAAACGAAAGATATGTGGAACTTTATAAAACCAACAATTTAAATTTAAATAATTACGATTTAATAATTGATAGTAGCAACCTAACACCTGAACAGGTTATGAACATCATTTATGAAAAATATATTGAACACACATCAAGCAAAGCCTAACGCTTTGTTTTTTGTTGTTGTTTTTTATTTTTAACATTACAACAACTATTAACATAACATGAATTATGAAGAAATGGCTTAAAATTATATGTGTTATTATTTTTTTTGCAATTTTATCTGTTGCAATTTATTTCATTTTGAAACATTTTAACATAACAAATATTGAAACACTAAAGAATGTAATAACAAAAAGCGGAAGCTTTGCAATAGTAACATACATTCTCATTTCCACTCTGCTTCTTATTGGCTTATGTTTTGTTCCTCTTTTAAACGTTGGCCTAATAATTCTCAGCATAACAATGTTTGGAGTTAAAACAGCGTTTGTTTTAAATATTATAATAATTTTCTTATCAACAACAGTTTTATTTTTCATTGGTGATAAACTCGGTGAAAAATTTGCGGCAAGATTAGTTGGAAAGAAAAATTTGGAAGATGCTCAAAATTTGATTGATAACAAATCAAAATTTTGGTTACCCATCCTTTTCATGCTTCCTATAATTCCAGATGAAGCATTGTGCTTAGTTGCAGGAATGACCAAAATGAAATATTGGTATTTAACATTAACAAGCATTCTTTACCACTCAATTGAAATTGGTTTATTGTGCTTTGTTGGAAGCGGAATCATAAATTGGTCAGCATTATCTGTTTTTGATTGGATTGTTTTCATTAACATAATTTTGATTGATTTTTATCTACTTCTAAAACTGGAAAAATATTTGGAAAGTAAAATTAAAAACAAATAATTTTATAAAAAATATGTCAGTTGCATTAAAAAAACTAAAAAAATAAGCAAATTTTAATATTTTTTGCTTATTTTTTTAATAATTATATATTTTTTATTTAAAACAAATCAAAATAATTGTATTGCAAAATATTTAAAAATTTAGTATAATAAGTTTATGAATAAAACAAAGTTAACAATCAAAGATAGTTCATTATCTTTTATAGTTGGATTTTTATTATGCCAAATTGCAGTGGTTGCCATAACAATAATAGGTCTCATCGTTGCAAAATTTTTTAACATATCAAATGAAACTTTAGATGGCTTTTTTAACACCGCAACCGGACATATGATTTTATCATTAACTCTTTACCTAACAATGTTAATGGTGTTTCTGTTCTTTAACAAAAACAAAGAAAATAAAATAACACAAAAAGTTAAACTTTTGAAAATTTTAAAATATATTGGCATAGCAACTTTAGCTTTTTTTATGTTATATCCAATTGTAACTTGCATTGATAGTCTAATTCATAAGATAGGGCTTAGAGTTGGAACATTAAGCTATAAATTAACAACAAAAAATTATTTCATTTCTTTAATCTCTTTGGTAGTTGCCCCTGCAGTTTGTGAAGAACTTTTGTTTAGAGGATTAATATTTAAGGGGCTTAAAAAACACGGCAAAGTTTTATCAATAACAATTTCTGCTTTAATGTTTGCAATTTATCATATGTCTGTTGCTCAAACAATTTATCCACTCTTAATGGGATTGTTGTTTGGAGTTATAATGTTTTATGAAAACAACATATATTATTGTATTGCCGCTCACACAACAA
This sequence comes from Candidatus Onthoplasma sp., assembly GCA_045654665.1. Taxonomy (GTDB): domain Bacteria; phylum Bacillota; class Clostridia; order Christensenellales; family UBA1242; genus Onthoplasma. The sequence continues at coordinate 6,395 of JAZONT010000043.1, read as the reverse complement.
ACAACTTCATCTCTTTAACTTTGTCTTACTTTGAAATAAATTTAATTTTCAATCATTGGACTTATATCCTTTTGGCAATAATATTAGCAGTTGTGTTTATTTGCATAGCTCTACTCTTTATTTTAAAAAATAAGAGTTCTCAAGAAAAACAACACCTAACATCAAATGAAAAAATTTATTTACTGTCTAGTCTTGGCATAATGATTTTATTTTGGATTATAACACTTTTGGCTTAACATGAAAAACAAGAACTTTTTTAAAATTAATATTATTTATTTCACAGCAATAACATTAGTTGCTTTACTTTTTCTTTTGGGTTATATCGGCCTTATTCAAAACGAAATTTTATCTTCCGTTTTAATTCAAATTGTTGTTATGTTTGCCATTCCATTATTAATGTATTGTTTGCTTCTAAAACGAAACCCTAAAGAAGCATTAAAAGATTGTGGAATTAAAAAAATAAGCACAAAAATGCTTGGCATTTCAATAGTTTTGGGGTTTGTTTTATATTTCATAAACAGTTTTGTTGCAGATGCGTTTTATTCAATAATAAGCATGTTTGGTTATGAAAGTTTATCTTCCGGAACAACTGTTAAACTAACTTATGGAAGATTATTCAAAGAATTAATATTATCTTGCGTTTTCCCCGGGATTTGTGAAGAGTTTTTACACAGAGGAATCATGCTTCATGCAAACAAGAAGCACACCAACACAAAATTCTGTTTAATAACCTCTTCATTACTATTTGGATTCATGCATTTAAACATTCGCCAATTCTTTTATGCTGCAATTTTAGGTTTCTTAATAGGTTATATATCACTCGTTGCAGACAGTATTATCCCTGCTATTATTATTCATTTTATGAACAATTTTTTAAGCAACTATTTCTTTTATGGAACACATCTAAATTGGCCTCTTGCTAGATTTTATAACTATGTAACTAATATTTTTATGGAAAATGCATTTATATTTGTTTCTTCATCTGTTGTTGCTGTTTTATTGTTGCTAATGTTATATAATTATCTAACAAAAATAATGCTAACAGAACGGGCCAACATAGAAATTAAAGCAATATTTAAAGCTCTTGAAATGGAAAAATTAACTCTTATTGAAGCTCAAATTCGTTTTAATGAAATAAACAGTCTTTTAAAAGAAAAGAGTGTAAAAGAAAGTACGCAAAAACAAACAAGTTTTACCGATAAAATATTTTTAATCTCAAGCATTGTTCTTGGAGCATTAATCACAATTTCAAGTTTTATTTGGGGAGTAATCTAATGATAAAAATACATTTAATTTGTTTAGGTGATATCAAAGAAAAATATCTTAAAGACGCCATAAGCGAATATTCAAAACGGATTTCACGCTTTGCTGAACTTAAAATCATTGAATTAAAAGAACATGTGGCACAATCAAATAGCGAATTAGACACACAAAAAGCACTTTTAAAAGACGCAGAAGAAATAAAAAAACACTTAAAAGGGCACATTATTTGTTTAGATATTAAAGGTAAGCAACTCTCAAGCGAAGATTTTGCAAAAAAGATTGAAAAAACATCTTTAACAAATAGTGATATTTCATTTGTTATAGGAGCTTCAAACGGAATTCATGATAGCATAAAAAACATATCTAACGAAAAGATATCGTTTTCACCAATGACCTTCCCACATCAACTTATGCGCGTGATTTTTTTAGAACAATTATATCGCGCTTTCACAATCTTAAACAATATTGCATATCACAAATAATAGGTGAAACTTCACAATTAGGAGTGATAAATGACATATCAAGAATTAATTAATCAAATTCTCCAACTTGAAGAAGAAGGGTTGGAGATTTTTAATGTTGGAAAATCAACTTTAGGAAAAAACGTTTTAGCAACTCATGTTGGTGAATATTCAGGCACTCAAATAATCGTGCAAGCAGGAATACACTCACGAGAATGGATAACTTCTCTACTTTTAGTTGAGCAAGCAAGATATCTTCATAATAATCAATTAGTAACAAATGGCGGAATTTATTTTGTTTTCATCACCAACCCTGATGGCATTCAAATTGCACTTGACGGAATTGATGTTGTCCCTTGTGAGATAACAAGAAATTATTTGATAAGCGCGAATAATGGAAGTTTAGATTTTTCAAAATTCAAAGCAAATATAAATCTAGTGGATTTAAACACAAACTTCAATGCAAATTGGGGAGAAGGAAGTCAAAACCTTTTCTGCCCTGCTCCTGAAAACTTTGTTGGTTTTTACCCAGAAAGCGAAAGAGAGGTAAGAAATTTAATTGATTTAACACTTAAAAACAAACCACTTTTAACTCTTTCTTATCACAGCAAAGGTAACGTTATTTATTATGGTTTTGTTGGTCAAAGCGAAGAAAATTTAATTAGAGATAGAAATATTGGTGAAACTTTAAGCGAAGTCACAGGATACCCATTAATTTTAACAGAAAATTCAACCGGTGGATATAAAGATTGGTGCATAAACTCTCTTAAAATTCCAGCTTACACAATTGAAGTTGGCGATGAAAGCCTTCAACACCCCTTAACTGAAGAAAATTTGCCTGAAATTTATCAAAGAAATAAAGATGTTCCACTTATTGCTTTAAATCTTGCAATTGAATATTCAAAATCTATTGACTTTAATGCCACAATAAGTCAAAATATAGCTAAGGAAGTGAGCAATGAAACTTATGAAAAAAGCCACAGAGCAAGGCTTAAAAGCTTATTTGAAAGAAGAAATACCAGTTGGCGCAATAATAGTTAAAGACAATAAAATTATTTCAAGAGCACACAACACAAGAGAAAACGACCAACTAGCCACTCATCACGCAGAAATTCTAGCCATTGAAAAAGCTTGCAAAAAATTAAAATCTTGGCGTCTTGATGATTGTGATATTTACGTAACTCTTGAACCTTGCCCAATGTGTGCGGGTGCTATAATGAACGCAAGAATTAAAAATGTTTATTATGCAGTTAAAGACAGTGAGAATGGCGGTCACACAAAATTTAATATTTTTAATAACACTTTGAACCACTCTGCCAATTGTTATCATTTAAAAGAATTTGAAGAAGAAAACAAACGAATAATTCAAAGGTTTTTCAAAGAACGAAGAAAAAAAATTTAGCAAATTGCTAAGTTTTTTTAAATCTTATACTTAAATATGGCTTTGTCCTTTTTGGTGAAAATATTAGTTTGAAACAAACTTAAAAAGTATGCAATAACAGCAACAACTATTGCAAAAATTGTATTGATTGCACTGCTTTCAATTGCAAGCACCGACAATAAGGCAAGTAGCATTATTCCATTTGCTAAAATAAGTTTACACCAAAACATATAATCAATCCTTAAATCAAACATCTCTTTAATTTCTAAATGGTTTAAAATCATAACTGTCACATAACAAACAGTGTTGGCAGTTGCAAGAGCATAAATATTTAAAAATTTGCTAGGCAAAAATATCGATTCAATAACAAGTTTAATAACAACAGCAATGGTTAAATTTCTTATTGCAACAAATCTTTCATCAACCGCCTGTAAACTGCTAGAATAAACTTGATTGATAGCCAAAAACACGATACCAAATCCTGAAATTGAAAGCAGTTTCGATGCAATGTTAACACCATTTAATCCGTATGAATTTAATTGACTGTGATATAAAACTTCAATTAGTCGATTTGGAATTAATGTAAAACATAATACACATGGAATTGTGATTAAAAGCACAGTTTTAATTGATAATGATAATTTATAACTTTTATTTAAATTGTGTTTTGCGTATGTTATATTCGGCAAAACAACACTCGCAATGGCAAACGAAAATATTGTTGGTAAACTAATTAAACTTGAAACAGCACCACTTTCCAAACCAAACAAAAAAACTGATATATCATTTGAAAAATTAACCGATAATAAATTAACAACTAACACACTATCAATAAAGTTTGAAATTGGTAAAATTAAATTCGTTAATGTTATTGGCATAATATCTTTTGCTAGTTCTTTTATTGAAATCTTACATCTTCCACTTGACTTGATTTTTTCTTTTTTAATGTAAAATAACAACACAATCAAAGACAAAATTTCACTTAAAACTATTGCCACAATTGCACCAATAATTGATGCGAATAAACTAATATTAATTAAAGAAAAACTTAAAATTAACCCTATCAACATTTTCACAAATTGCTCAACTATATTTGAAATTGAGCTTGGGATAAAATTATGCTTACCTTGAAAATATCCACGAAGGACGCTTGAAACACTAACAACAATAATGGTTGGAGCTAAAATAAGATAGCAAATGCTAAGTTGTTTTTGCCCTTGCAAAATTGCTAATCCTTTAGATGAAACTAACAAAATAAAACTGAGTGTTAAACCAATTATTGTTGTGAACAATAAACATTTTTTAATCACAAATTTTTCCTGTCCAATATGCTTTGAAACAACTTTTGAAATTGCCATTGGAATTCCTGCAGTTGCTAACACAACACAGAGTGAATAAATTGGAAAAATTAATTGATAAAGACCAATTCCCTCACCACCCAAAATTCTTGTTAGAACAATTCTATATATTGCGCTAAAAACTTTTGATAAAATAGCACCAATAGATAAAATTAAAGTTCCAGAAAATAAATTACTTCTTTTCATGATATTATTTTTAGTAAACTATTAATTTTTATTTGTAATTTTACGTTTTTTATATATAATTAAAATATGAAAAAACAATTTAAAAAATTTATTTATGCGCTCGCACCTATGGCGGGTGTTACTGATTTTGCATTTAGAAAAATTTGTGCTGACTTTGGTGCAGACATGGTTGTTAGCGAAATGATAAGCGTTAAAGCTCTTGAAAACAAAAGTTTCAAAACTGAAAAAATGTTAAGAGAAGAAGCTTCTTCCTTGCGTTGTTGTCAACTTTTTGGGCACGACACAACATCAATTGAAAAAGCATTAGCAACTAATTTATTTGATCACTTTGACTTTATTGATTTCAATTGCGGTTGCCCTGCCCCTAAAATTGTTAAAAACAATGACGGAAGCGCGATGATGCGTGATGTTAACAAAACTCGTGATGTTATTTCCTGTTTGGTTAAAAATTCAAAAAAACCTGTTAGCGTTAAATTTCGTTTAGGAATTGAAGACAACATAAACTATTTAGAATTTGGAAAAATGTGTGAAGAATGTGGTGTTAGTTTTATAACTCTTCATGCTAGAACTCGTGAACAGGGATACTCAGGAAATGTGGATAAATCTGCATACATTAAACTTGTTAAAGAAGTTAAAATTCCTGTTTTTTGGAGTGGAGATATTTTAACTAAAGAGGATGTTGAATTTGCCAAATCTATTGGCTGTGCAGGTGTTATGATTGGCCGTGGCGCAATGGGAAATCCGGAAATTTTTTCCAACTTGAAAAATATTGATCCGCCATACACTAAAAAAGAAGCTATTAAAACTCATTTAGAACTTCTTAAAACCTATTTCAGAACAGAAAAAACACTTGTTGCATATTTCAAAAAACATTTAATGTGGTATGTTAAATCTTCAAACCAAGCAACAGCAACAAAATTGAAAATTTTAGAGTTCACAACACTAAAACAAATTGAAGAACTTATTGAATCTTTTTAAAGAATAAATCTCCTAAAATAAAACATACTAAACTTAGGAGATTTTTTATGGAATGTAAAGGTATTGTTAGGCGTGTTGATGAATTAGGTAGAATAGTTTTACCTAGAGAGATGCGAAAAAGTTTAAATGTTAGAGTTGGAAGCAAATTAGAAATTGGAATTGTTGATGGAAATAAATTTTTATTAACAAAATATAGCGACATAATTTCACTTAAAGAATATAGTGACGCAGTTGCAAGTGCAATTTCAGTTTCAATCGAACACGATGTTCTTATTTCCGACATGGAAAAAGTTATTTCAGCAAGTAAGAAGAAATATATAAATAAAGAGTTCACTGAAGAAGTTCAAGAATTGATTTATAAAAAAGAAATTGTTATCAAAAAACAAGCTGACGGAAGTGAAATGATTGAATTTTTTTCAGGCACAGGAACAGATTATTCCTGTCAATTAATTGTTCCAATAACAAAAGATGGCGACGCCATTGGTTCAATCATAATTTTGGCTCTAGAAAATAAATGCTTTGATGACAGCTCAGTTAAGATATGTAAAGCTTTTGCTAAATATTTAAGTGATCAAATTAGTTAAATTGAGAGCTGTCATACAGGCATAATCTTATTATGGCTGATAATAGCTCAGTTAAGATATGTAAAGCTTTTGCTAAATATTTAAGTGATCAAATTTCTTAAAGTTCCCAAAGAAGCAAACGCAGTGCTTCGTTGTGTTAAGGAAAAAACAAATTAGGGCTAACATTTGCGTTTAGCAAATTGGC
>JAZONT010000042.1:0-3851 GCA_045654665.1 Candidatus Onthoplasma sp. | reverse complement strand
GTATAAGTGGTTCATGATTTTTGGACCGTTTTTTAAACTGCTAGAAGCTTTTTTAGAACTTTTAAACCCGATAATTGTTGCACAAATTATTGATAAAGGTGTTGCAATGCAAAGTATGTCTATGATAATTAGATATGGTGTGATTTTGGCTGTGTGTAATATTTTAGGATTTTGCTTTGCGGTTGTTGGTCAAAAATTTGCATCACTTACTAGCACAAAAATATCCGCATCAATGAGAAGCGATGTGTTTAAAAAAGTTACAACATATTCACATAAAGAACTTGATAAATTTGGAACAGCATCACTTATTAACCGACTAACAAATGACATCAATCAAGTGGAACATAGTGTTGGTGTTTTTATGAGAACAATCCTGCGAGTTCCGTTTTTGCTTGTTGGGGCATTTGTTTTGAGTTTGATTATTAATATTAAAATGTCTTTAATATTTTTAGTGTTAATTCCATTGCTTACAATTGGTTTGATAATTTACACAAAGAAAACTGCTCCATATTTCCAACAAATAAGAGTAAAACTAGATTCTATAAGTAAAGTTACGAAAGAAAACTTGTCTGGAACAAGAGTAATTCGAGCATTTAATAAACAGCAAGATGAACAAAAAAGATTTGAAAGTGTTAGTGAGGATTACACTAAAACTAGCATAAAAGTTGCGAAGATCTCAGCACTTTTAGAGCCGGTGATCTTCCTGGTTGTTGATATTGCAACAATTGCCCTTCTTGCAGTTGGTGGCTGGCAAATCAACATTGGCGGAATGAGCCAGGGTGATGTGATTGCATTGATTGACTATGTTGCTATCATATCGATATCATTACTATTGTTATCTCAAATAATTGCAATGCTTGTTAGAACGGGTGCAAGTTTAAAACGTGTTGATGAGGTTTTAAAAACTGAATCAAGCATAAAAAACCCTGAAAATGCTAAACGCTTTAATAAACTTGAATATGATGCTATTCTTGAATTTAATAAGGTTTGTTTTAACTATTCTTTTGATAGTAAGGAAAAATCATTTATTAAAGACTTATCTTTTAAACTGTATCCTGGGCAAACGCTAGGTATTATTGGTGGAACAGGGAGTGGTAAAACAACCATAGCAAACCTTATGACTAGGTTTTATGATGTGACACAGGGTGAAGTTTTATATAAAGGTAAAAATGTTAAAGATTTTGCTCTTGAGCAACTTCGTCATGAAGTAAGCATTGTTCAACAAAGAAGCACACTTTTTAGTGGTAGCCTAAGAGAAAATATGCAACTAAGAAAAGAAAATGCAACCGATGAAGAGATTATTGAAGCTTTGAAAATAAGTCAGGCATGGGGTTTTGTTAGCGAATGGAATAATAAATTAGATCATCAAATCATGGCTGGTGGAAAGAATGTAAGTGGTGGTCAAATGCAAAGACTAACCATTGCTCGTGCACTTATTGATAAACCGGAATTATTGATTTTAGATGATAGTAGTAGTGCATTGGATTTTTTAACAGATTCAAAGTTAAGAAAGGCAATTAAACAATTAAACACAACAACTGTGTATATTTCTCAAAGGGCAACTTCAATTAAAAATGCCGATTTGATTATGGTTTTAGATAACGGTGATGTTGTTGGAATGGGCAAACATAATGATTTAATAAAGAATTGTGCAATCTATCGTGAAATTTACGAATCGCAAAGCAAGTAAATTCCACATCTATCGTGAAATTTACGAATCGCAAAGCAAGTAAAAGGAAGAAATGAAGAAGAAAGGATATAAAAAGTTGATGTCGCAATTGATAACTTATGTTAAACCACATAAGTCTTCTTTTGTGTGGTCTGTGATTTTTGATCTTTTGGCAATTGCGCTAAATATGACAATACCAATCTTTAGTGGTCTTGCAATTGATGCGCTTATCGGTGTTGGTTTGGTTAAATTCAAATTATTGTATGAGTGTTTGGTTGTGATAGCGATTCTCACAATTGCGAGTTCACTGTTTAGCTGGTTGGGAAGTTATTTTATGAACATTTTAACCTACAAAACAAGCCAATCAATAAGAAACGCTATTTATTCAAAACTAAATTTTGTACCTATTAAATATATTGATAACAACTCACATGGGGATGTTATGAATACCATGGTAAGTGATGTTGAAAATATAACAGATGGTTTCCTAGAAGGTTTTAAATCAATTGTTTGTGGAATATTTCAAGTTGTAACCGTTATGGTTTTGATGTTGGTTTTGAATTGGAGCTTGGCATTAATTGTTATTGTGCTTGCTCCATTGTCGCTAGTTGTTGCATTTAAAATTACAAAACGTAGCAAAAAAATGTATCAACAAAGGGTTGACACGCAGGGGGTGGCTAGTGGTTATGGTGAAGAAATAATAGCCAACATGAAAATTGTTAAAGCGTTTAATAATGAAGAAGCAGTAACAGAAGATTTTGATAAAATCAATCAAGAACTTTATGTTGCTAGTGAAAAATCAATGTTTTATGCTAGTATGGCGCATCCAACTTCAAGATTAATTAATGGTCTGCTTTATGGTGTTGTGGGTGTGGTTGGTGCAATATTCGCATTGAATAGAAAAATACGCATTGGTAAAATTTCAAGTTTTTTAAGTTATACTGATAATTTTACAAAACCTTTTAATGATATTACGAGTATTTTTGCAGACTTGCATATTGCTGTTGCAAGCGCAAATAGGGTGTTTGGTTTGTTGGAAGAAGAAAATGAAATTGATGACAGTGATCTTCCTGAAATGAAAAAATGTAATGGTGAAGTGAGTTTAAAAAAGGTTAGATTTAGTTATGATCCGGCTTTTAAACTTATCGAAAATCTAAATTTGGAAGTTAAGCAAGGTCAACGGGTTGCAATTATTGGTCCAACGGGTTGTGGTAAATCTACAATAATAAATTTATTGATGAGATTTTACGATGTTAATGATGGTAGTATTAAGGTTAGCAATAAAGACATAAGAAAAGTTAAAAGAAATTCATTTAGGCAATTTTATGGCATGGTGTTGCAAGAAAGTTGGTTGTATAACGCGAGTGTTAAAGATAATGTTGCGTATGGAAAACCAGATGCAACAATGGATGAAATTATTGAGGCGTGTAAACTTGCAAATGCTCATGCCTTTATTGAAAAGCTTCCAAATGGATATGACACAATTATTACTGAACGTGCTGATAATATTAGTGCTGGCCAAAAACAGTTGTTGTGTATTGCAAGAATTATGCTTTTAAAACCGCCAATGATGATTTTGGATGAAGCAACAAGTAATATAGACACGCGAACTGAAATGAAAATTCAAGAAGCCTTAAATATTATGATGGAAGGCAGAACTTGCTTTATTGTGGCACACAGGCTATCAACAATTGAAAATGCAGATGTTATTTTGGTTATGAATAAGGGAAATATTGTTGAACAGGGGACTCATAAAGAACTTCTTGCTAAAGGTGGTTTTTATTTCGAATTGTTCAATAGTCAATTTGGAACTTAGAAAGATATGGAGAACAATTCGAAACCAGTTGGAGAGTTTACGGACAACTGATTTTCATTGTTCAATAGTCAATTTGGATCAAAACAAAAAGCGGATAGTTCCGTTTTTTTATTAGGGTCAGAAAATAAATTAAAATTTTTGAATAAAGCATATCATAGTGTATTGTCTGAAATAATTATTAAATTTTGAAAAAATAAATAAAAATGTAAATATATTCTTAAATAGTGATTCATGGACTGGTGAAAAACTTGATATTCAAGATTCTCCAATTGGTGATGTTGATTATTATTTTGATAATACAAATTCAGAATATGAAATTAACACTGTTTTTCAAAGTTTTGTTAAAGTAAAAAATGAACTAAACAA
>JAZONT010000041.1:0-2185 GCA_045654665.1 Candidatus Onthoplasma sp. | reverse complement strand
TGCTGCAAAGGTTTCGGGCTTTATTAATGTTAATTTTTTGATTTATTTGAAAGTTTTGAATACCAAAAGCAACGAGTGATTATACACGGTGCTTTTGACAAGATTCTATAAGTCAAGTATTATTTTATAATATAATGAAATTATTATATAATGAAAAGGTAAGATATGTTAAAGTTAAATGTTTTAAAGTTGTTGCAAGATAGAGGGAAAACTAAATATTGGTTATATAACCAACTTAATTTAAGTTACCAAAATTTTAATAATATGGTCAATAACAAAACAAAATCAATCAAGTATGAAATGATTGAAACTCTTTGCGATATTTTTAATTGTTCAGTTGAAGATTTATTTGTTATTAGTGATAAATAAAAAACTGCTAAAAAAGCAGTTTTTTTATAGATCCTTAGACTCTGCTCAGGATTGCAGCGGTGGATTTTATAATCCGCTTAGTGTTATTACATCAACACTTAATGCAAGGAACTAGCAACCTAATACAGCGTTTGCACTTGAAAATGCGAGGTTTGATTGCCCGAACGACTTAGCAATAGCGTTTAGTGAGAGGCAACAAATCGAGCCTTCTTATGCTGTTTTTTTCTTATCTTTCTTTTCGTTAAACTTTGTTATTTGTGCATTTGCTTTTTTATTAATAAAATCTGCTGTGATATTAATCTTTTTAATATCTTCTTCAAAGTGGCAAGAATACATCACATCAAGCATGCGTTCTTCTAAAATTGTTCTAAGTCCCCTTGCGCCTGTTTTTAATTCAATTGCTTTCTTTGCAACCGCACGCACTGCATCATCATCAAAAGTTAAATCAATGCCATCCATTTTGAACATTTGAACGTATTGTTTTGTTATTGCGTTCTTTGGCTTAACCAAAATGTTAACTAATGCTTCTTCATCGAGATTATCAAGAGTTGTAACAATTGGAAGACGACCAACAAACTCTGGAATCATGCCATATTTAATAAGGTCTTGCGGTTGAATATCTTCAAAGCGATTAACAACACTTTGCTCAACCTTGTTTTTAACATCAGCACCAAATCCTAAAGTTGATGCGCCTTTTCTTTCACTAATAATTTTGTCAAGACCAACAAACGCACCACCACAAATAAATAAGATATTGGTTGTGTCTATCTTAATATTTTCTTGTTGTGGATGCTTTCTTCCGCCTTGCGGTGGAACAGATGCAATTGTACCTTCCAAAATTTTAAGCAATGCTTGTTGAACACCTTCGCCACTAACATCCCTTGTTATCGAAACATTTTGTGTTTTTCTTGCAATCTTATCTATTTCATCAATATAAATTATTCCGCGTTGCGCTTTTTCGATGTCGTAATCTGCATTTTGAATAAGTTTAAGTAATATATTTTCAACGTCATCACCAACATAACCAGCTTCAGTTAATGCTGTTGCATCGCTAGAGGCAAACGGAACTTTTAATATCTTGGCTAAAGTTTTTGCAAGTAGTGTTTTTCCGCTACCAGTAGGGCCAACTAAAAGCACATTGGATTTTTCAAGTTCCACTTCATCTTGGTTGTTTTCGCGTTTAACCATATTATAGTTAATACGTTTATAGTGGTTATAAACTGAAACTGCTAAAATCTTCTTAACTTCATCTTGACCAACAACAAAATCATCAAGTTTTTGCTTGATTTCTTGCGGTTTCATAAGTTCAATACTGTTATTCTTTTCTGCATCTTTTGTTTTGTTATTAAAATCCATTAAATCACGGCAAATATTAAGGCAATCTTTACAAATAAAACAATCACCTTCAGGATTGCTAATAATATCTGTTAATTCTCTTGCAGGACGACCGCAAAATGAACAAATTGTGTCTATTTCTCTCATCTAAATACTTATTTCCTTTTAATAAAAATGCAGGACAAATTGCCCTGCATCAAATTAGCGTTTGCTAAAAATTTTGTCCACAAGGCCATATTTAACTGCTTGCTTAGCATCTAAAAAGTTATCTCTATCTGTATCTTTTGTGATAGTTTCAACATCTTTGCCTGTGTTTTCAGCCAAAATTTTATTTAATGTTTCTCTTGTTTTTTCAATGTGACGAGCATGAAGTAAAATATCACTTGCTTGACCTTGAGTTCCCCCTAAAGGTTGATGAATCATAACTTCACTGTGTGGCAAACAAATTCTCTTTCCTTTTGTTCCGCTAGATAAAATCACT
>JAZONT010000040.1:0-18784 GCA_045654665.1 Candidatus Onthoplasma sp. | reverse complement strand
GAGTTTTTGGATATTTGCCATATTATCGGCATCTTGGAAATATTCAATTATGCTAGTTGCCACAATTTCACCAATATCTTCAATGTTTGTGAGAGTTTTAATGTCAGCATTCTTGATTTCTTCAATTGAACTAAACTTTTTGCTTAACACAAATGCAGATTTTTTGCCAATGTTCATTATTCCAAGTGAGAAAATAAAATTTGACCAATCAATTTGCTTAGATTTTTCAATACTTTCAATTAAATTATTTATTTTCTTATCCTTAAACCCTTCAAGACCATCTAGTTGTTCGGCTTTTAGTTCAAATAATTCATAAGGATAAGCCAAATTAAATTTATCATTTAAAACCTTAATTGTTTTTTCGCTAAGTCCTTCAATATTGAAAGCATCACGACTAACAAAGTGCGTTAATCTATCAATAATTTGCTCAAAACAACCTTTATGATTGCGGCAGAATAAATTTGGACCAACTCTAACTAAACTTGAACCACAACTTGGACAAATTTTAGGTGCAATAATATCAGCTGAATTTTCACTCTTTTCAGCCAAGCCCATAACTTCAGGAATAACTTCATTACTGCGTCTCACAAAAATTCTTGAGTTAATGCTAATTTGTTTTCTTTCAATATCTTGTGTGTTATTCAATGTTGCTCTACTAACAGTTGCACCAGCAAGTTCAATTGGCTCCATGATTGCAATTGGCGTGATTTTGCCCGTTCTTCCAACTTGCCAGATTACATCGAGAAGAGTTGTGCTTAGTTCTACCGCCTTGAATTTCCAAGCCATTGCCCACTTTGGGAATTTGTTTGTGTAACCAATATCATCACGAACTTTGCAGTTGTTTACCTTAATTACCATGCCATCAATCATTGTGTCTAACTTATCTTTTATTTCATCAACTGCCTCAATTTCTTTTATTGCTTCATCTAGAGTTGAAATAATCTTAAAATAACTATCTGTTTTAAAACCTTGTTCTTTTATGAAAGCATTCATTTCTTGTTGAGTTTTAAAATCAACGCCATCAATTACTAAAATATCATAACAAAAATAATCTAATCTTCTCTTTTCTGTTTCTTTTGGGTCAAGATTTCTAACAGCTCCAGCCACTCCATTTCTTGGGTTTTTAAGCGGTATTTCAGCAGTTTTGTTATACTCTTCAAAGGAAGAGTTTGTCATCATGCACTCGCCTTGAACAAGAAGTTTTCCTTTAAATGGAATTGTTAGCGGAACAGATTTAATTGTTTTCACTTGAGCGGTTACATCTTCACCAATTTGTCCATTTCCACGGGTTGTTGCTTGCTTGTAACGACCATTTTGATATTCAATAACCACTTTTAGTCCGTCATACTTATATTCAATTGAAAAACTTTCAGCAGGGTTACCTGTTGCCTTTTTCATATCATTTATCCATTTTTCTAAATCTGAATAATCTTTAACTTTATTTAAACTATAAAGAGGAACTTCGTGTTTATGCTTTTTAAATTCTTCCAAAACATAATCGCCAACTCTGCTTGTTGGTGAATTTTCAAGCGTAAAATTTAATTCCTTTTCTAAATCCACGAGTTCATAATATAATGCATCATATTCCGCATCTGAAATGGTTGGATTGTCATAAACATAATAGTTTTTATTGTGTTTATTTATTTCCCCCACCAACCACTTCATTCTTTCAAATTTATCCATAAAAATCCTTTAAATAATTTAAAGGGGTTACCCCTAAAAGTTAATCTGTTAATCTTTAAATTCGATTGGTGCGTATTCAAGAGATAACATTTTTTCGCCAACCACTTCAAATTTAATTTTAACACAATGGTTACTAGAGTTTGGTGTTACTTCAGTGATAACTCCATCACCAAATTTAGGGTGAGTAACTTTTGCCCCGACTTGAATTTTTGAAAAATCAATTGATTTCTTTTCAACAGTGTCTTTTCCAAATGTGTAGTTAAATGTTTTGTTATTACCTGATTGTAATGTATTCATATTGCCTCCATTAAAATTATTGCTTGGTTTAGTGAAACCAAAACTATTTGTTGTATTATATGAGTTGTATCCAGAATTTATTTTTCTATCTGGAACAAGATCAAGTTCACGCAAGAACCTTGATTTAACAGTGTAATCACGTTTGCCATACATAAATCTTGATTGTGCGCTTGTTAAATATAGGTCCTTTTTTGCTCTTGTTATTGCCACGTACATAAGACGACGTTCTTCTTCCAAATCATTATTGTCATCACGAGATATTGGAAAGATTTTTTCTTCACAACCAACAACAAAAACTGTGTCGAACTCTAATCCCTTTGCTCCGTGAACGGTTGCAATAACAACGCCTTGTCCGTCATCGCTATCCATATTTGAAGAAAGTGTTACATTTTCAAGATAGTCAACAATTGTTGCTTCTGGATTAAGACGCTCAAATTCAAAAACATCTTTAGTGAGTGAGTCGATGTTTAGTCTTCTTTCCTTTTCTTTTTCATCGTCAAGATCGAAAGCATCTAAGATTTTTGTTTCTTCAAGCATATAGGTAAAGAATTCACTCATGCTAAGTTCAGTAACTTTCTCATTTAAATTTACTAAAACCTGTTTAAAATCTCTTAGTTTTTCGTTTAATGCTTTTGGTAGCATTTCCATTTCATAGTTTAACACAACTTCTTTTAAACTAGTGTGGTTTTTAAGTGCGATTTGTGTTAGTTTTTCAATGCTTGTGTCACCTATTCCACGTTTTGGAAAATTTATGATTCGGCTGAAACTAACATCATCATTAGGGTTTACTATTGCTGTTAAATATGCAAGCACGTTTTTAATTTCTTGACGTTCAAAGAACTTAAAACCGTTATACATAATATGTGGAATGTTGTATGCCAACAATTTCTTTTCAAATTCAAGAGAAAGTGAATTAAGTCTCATCAAAATTGCAATTTCGTTATATGGAACACCATGATTATGTTGAGTTATAATATTTCTTATAACATAATCTGCTTCATCGGTTTCAGTTTGTGCTTGATAGTAAACAACATCAGTTCCATCGTCGTTTTCAGTGTATAATACTTTATCTAAACGAGATTTGTTATTTTTAATTATCATATTTGCGCGTTCCAAAATCTTTTTAGTGCTACGATAGTTTTGCTCAAGTTTAAAAATTTGAACATCTGGAAAATCTCTTTGAAACTCATAAATATTATCAATATTTGCTCCACGCCAACCATAAATTGATTGGTCTTCATCACCAACAATTAAAATGTTTCTTGTTTTGGCTGATAGGGCTTTCACAATGTCATATTGAAGTTTGTTTGTATCCTGAAATTCATCAACTGAAAAATAAGTGTATTTATTTTGAATGCTATCTAAAATATCTTGATTTGTGGTGATAAGTTTATAAAAGTTGATAAGTAAATCATCAAAATCCATTGCGTTGTTTTTCTTTAATTCATCTTGGTAAGCATGATAGAACTTTACAAAAACATCAATATCTTTATCGTATGAATAAATACGAGCAAACTCTTCAATCGTCATATTTTCATTTTTGATTGTTGATAAATTGTGTTTATAGTTACACTTAGTTGTTTCGTCATCAATTTCAAATTGTTTAAACAAATCTTTGAAAATTTTGTTTGTTTCCGTGTCACTGTAAATTGTGAAATTTTCTTTATAACCTGGAATAAAACTAGCATAAGTTCTAAGCATTCTTGCACAAAAACTATGAAATGTGCAAACTGTTACCAAATTTCCATCTTCAACAATTTTGCAAATCCTTTCCTTCATTTCATTTGCTGCTTTATTAGTGAACGTAATTGCTAAAATTTTGTGAGCAGGAACTTCGCATTCTGTTATTAAATATGCAATTCTATATGTTAACAATCTTGTTTTGCCACTGCCTGCACCTGCACTGACCATAACTGGACCATCACTACATATTGCCGCATTATATTGTTCTTTATTTAATAAGGTTTTATAATCCATCATTTCTCCATTTTTAGTGTTTTAATGCTAAAAAAAATATATTTGCCCAAAACTTGTTTGGTCACAAATAATATTTACATTTTTATTATACCAAATAAAAAGATGAAACGCAAATGTTTCAATCTTTTTTCTTAAATTAAATTGATTTGATTTCTGTTTATTCTATTTTCAATTTTAATCTTTAAATCTTCAATTTCTTCTTTAATTTTAAATAAATCTCTGCGCTCTTGTGATGAAAGTTTCTTCTCTTTTAAATCTTTAATCCAGATATGTTTTATTTCCAAGTATATATCTAACAATATCATTTTATTAACATTTGTTAAACAACTCTCTTTTACATTTCTTTTGATTTGATCAAACTCTAATCTGTTTTTCCAAATAATTGAAACAATACTATCGTCAACTGAAGTTACACTTTCACTTCCACACCAAATATCTGTTGCATTTTCAAATATTGATTCAAAGCTGTTTTCATATACAGCACTAGAAATTTTAGCATTTTCATCACTCATCAATTCTTCAATGTGTTTGAGGGTTGAATTAACATAAGCGTTTTTATTATCTATAATACCCGCGCTAAAAGTTTCTGCAAGTGTCCAAACTTTTCCGATAACGCTAAGTTGTTTATATTTTATGTTCATACTTCTCCTATAAGTTCATTATAAAATTTATTATATGTTTCTTGCACTTCGTGTTTAATGCATAAAAGAGTTGTTTTTTCATCTAATGATGTTTTATCCTTAAAGCCAACATAACATTCTAAAATTTCCTGCAAATTATTCATTATTCCATTGTATGTATCTTTACATTGTTTATTAGTTAAAAAATTCCATTTAGAATTTAAGATGAGTTCATCAAACATTTCGCGCGTGTACCATAGCAATTCAATTGGACTAGAAAATTGAATGTTTAATGGAATATTATCTTGAATGTTTAACACGTCTTTTCTTTTTCTATTTAGATCATAGGCCAACATGGCAAAATTTGTTTCTCTATCAAAATCTAATTCTTCTTGAGTTTCATAAACTCTTCCTGCCGTCATTGTTGCGATAGTTTTTAAATAGTTTTTCGTTTCGTAAATTTTACAAAAACTATCTCTTGCATCATTGAAAATATTTATATCCTGATTTTCAATTGCCGAACTTATTTTGCCACGAATTTTCCAGATATCCTTTATTATGTTTGAGCTCATATTTTCTCCTAAATGTATTATATCACAACATTAAAAAATGTCAATAAGGGTTAAAAAAACTGCGTTTAAGCAGTTATTTTTAATATCTTGATTTTTTAGCAGCACGTTTTCTTGCAGCTTTTTGTTTTTCTTTTTTAGCAACGCTTGGTTTAACATATTCTTGTTTTTTCTTTAAATCACCGATAATGCCATCTTTTTGACATTTTCTTTTGAAACGCTTTAATGCGCTTTCAACTGATTCATTTTCTCCGCAACGAACAGTAGTCATTTATCTTTTCACCCGCCCTTTATTTTAAAAATTCTATTCAATTATATAGATAAAAGGAACTTTTGTCAAGAGTTTTTAATTAATTTAAAGATTATTTAATAATTCTTGTTCTTTTACCCATTTATTAAATTTAGTTCTGCAAGATGAGCATACATTTTCCTTATTGTTTTCTAATAATTCCTGAATTTCACTTAATGAATAAATGTCTAAAAGGTTTCCATGTTCCCTTTGTGTTAAGTCCGTTTCATAAAAATCTGTTCTTTGGTGATGTTTTCTGCAAAATGAGAGATTGTCAAGAAAAACATGGAACTTTTCAGACACAAAAGTCCCTCTGTTTTTAGTTTCACAATCATTAACATATAATTGAATTTTTAAATATTTGTCTGCCATATTTTAATTAAAAATCTTTAAGTTTTTCGCCACCTAAAATGTGGATATGAATATGATTTACTGTTTGACCGCCATGTTCGCCTTGGTTTATAACAAGGCGATAGCCATTAGTTAGTCCTAATTCCTCTTGCATATGAGAAATTTTACCCATAATTTTGCCAAGAAGAGTTGTTCCTTCTTCTGTCATCATTTCAATATATGGAACATGACTTGTTGGAATTGCAATCAAGTGAACTTTTGCTTGAGGATTAATATCCTTAATAATCATAAAGTCATTATCTTTATACAATGTTGTTGAAGGGATTTCACCCTTTCTAATTTTACAAAACACGCATTCTTCTAACATTTTCTTTCTCCTTTAACACCGTTTAAATATTTTTCTTTTAACTTAACACTAATAACTTCACCAATGTTGTGTTTTCCTTCGATATACGTATATATATAATTTTCAGTATATCCTAAAGAATATTTTCCATCAAATTCTTCAATTAAAACTTGGTGTTGTGTGTTAATGTTTTCACTGATAAATTTTTCCCTAAATTGTTTATTTAATTCTTGCAAAACCTTTTCTCTTTGCTTTACCGTGCATTTGTCAACAACACCTGTTAGTTTGCTTGCAACTGTTCCACTTCTTTCACTATAAGGGAAAATATGCATTGAAGAAAATTCAATTTCTTTAACATTTTTAATAGTGTCATTAAACTCTTCTTCAGTTTCACCCTTAAAGCCAACAATAATATCTGTTGCAATGTGAGGTTTATTAAATTTATTTTTAATCTTTTTAACAATATCTTTAAATTGTTCAATTGTGTAATGCCTGTTCATTCTCTTTAAAGTTTCATTTGAGGCAGATTGCAAACTTAAATGAAAATGCGGACAAAAATTTTTTGAACTAGCCAATATGTCAAGCATTTCATCATCAAGAGCTAAACATTCAATTGACGAAATTCTAAAGCGTTTGTTTAGTTTATCAACTTCTCTAACAAGAGTTTTCAGTGCCACATCACCATTAATACGATAATCACTCATGTTGATTCCTGTTAAAACAATTTCATTGGCTTTTGTTTCTTTTATTTCTTCAAGTATGTCAGTTAAATCTCTACTTCTACTTCTTCCTCTAACGTATGGAATTAAACAATACGAACAAAAGAAATCACAACCATCTTGAATTTTAATAAATTGCCTTGTTCTTGTTTCAATTGGACGAGCCATATTTTTATAACATTTATGGTCTATTTCAGGCAAAACTTTATTTTCGCTTTCAATGAATTTTAAAATTTCATCTTTCCCAGCGTTTCCAACTAATGCAATAACATTTTTATTTGTTAAAAATTGACTTGGATTGTTTTGAACAGCACAACCACAAACTATAATTTTAGCTTCATTATTTAACTTTTCAATTTTGCTTAAGGTTTGGCGAGATTTTCGCTCTGCAATATTTGTTACAGCGCAAGTATTAATAATATAAACATCTGCTTCCACTAAACCTTCTGTAATTTCATAGCCAACACTTTTGAGTTGATTTAAAATGCTTTGACTTTCATATTCGTTAACTTTACAGCCAAGAGTTATAACACTAGCCTTCATTTCTCACCGCCTTTAGCATGCTAACAGATGCAATACAGGCAACTTCTGCTCTAAGAATGGTTTTAGATAAACTAATGTTTTTTGCAAAAGAGCTAAAATATTTATTTTCTTCTTTAGAAAAACCACCTTCTGGACCAATAATAACTGCAAAATCACCACTAAAACTTTCAATTTTGTTGCTAGAATCTTCATAAGCAAAAAATGTTGTTTTATTTTTGCAATCTTTTTCAATGTCTTTTTTGTTTATGATGGAAATTTGCATAATATCTGCTCTCTCACTTTGTTTGCTTGCTTGAATTGCAATTTGCTTTAATTTGTCTAACTTCTTTTCATCAATTACCGCCACCGAATAATCACTTTTAAAAAGTTTAACTTGCTTAACGTTAAGTTCTGCAAGATTATCGATTGCGGTTGTTAGTGCATCATTTTTTATCATTGATAAATAAACGGTTACATTAGCGTCATTAGTTGATTTATTTAATGTTTTGCTTTTAATTTCTGCTTTGACCTTATCTTTAGTGATTTCAGCAATTTTCAAATTATAATCATATCCATCGCCATTAAAAGCAACAATTTCATCGCCAACTTGAGCACGGCGAACACGTGACAAGTGTTGTGCTTCTTGATTTGAGATTATAACAAAATTTTCTTTATTTTCTGTGAAATAATATCTATTATCCATTTTTACCCTTTAATGCTTGAATTGCTTCATACGCGTCATTATTGTAAACATAAGTTCCAACAGATAAAATATCCGCACCTGCCCTAATGCATTGAGCACCAGTTTTTTCATTAATTCCGCCATCGGCTTCAATTAAAATTTCGCTATCAAGTTTTCTAACATATTTAATTTTCTTTAATGCGGAACTATCAAATTCTTGGCCACCTTTACCCGCTTTAACTGCCAATATTAGAACTAAGTCTAAATATTTCATAAACTGGTCAATAACATCAATTTTTGTGTTTAAATCAATTGCAAGGCCAGCCATTTTTCCAGCTTTTCTAATCTTCTTCAAAACAGGAATTATATCTTCTTTGTTTGAAAAACTTTCATAATGAACAGTTAGAATGTTTGCAGGTGATTTTAAATACTTACCAATAACTTTTTGAGGTTCCATAACCATTAAATGGCAATCAAAAAGAAGCGGAGATTTCTCTCTTAATTGCTCAAAATATTCGTAATTAATTGTTTTATATTTAGCAAATTCACCATCAACAACATCAAGGTGATACATATCTGCACCATAATTTGTTACTCTAGATAAAAATTCCAACTGAGAAGACATATTTCTTCCAGCAGGCATACTTGAAACTGAAACCACAACTTTCTTTGACATATTCTCTCCTAAAACATACATGCAAAATTTAACAAAATGTTTGCATTGTAAAATCTTATAATTTACATTATATCACAAAAAATAAAAAAAGAAAAAGGATTTATTCCTTTTCTTTTAAAGTTTTTGCTCTTAGCATTCCGCAAGCACCTTCAATGTCGCTTCCCTGACTGCGCCTTAGTGTTGCAGAAACACCCGCTTTGTTTAATTTAGCAACAAAATCTAATGCTTCTTGTTTGGTGGTTGCTTTTAGCGTGCCACCATTTGGATTTAAACATATCACATTAACGTGACTTAATAAACCTTTAGTTATGTCTTTAAGCCTTATAATATCATCCAGACTATCATTAACATCTTTAATTAAGCAATATTCAAACACCACTCTTCTCTTATTTTCTTGAACATATGATTTCAATGCTTTAACAATTTCATCAATAGAATAAGCGTTTGCAATTGGCATAATAGTTTTTCTTATTTCATCCGTTGTTGCGTGAAGTGAAATACAAAGTGTTATGTTAAAATTAAGTTTGCTAAACTCATAAATTTTATCAACCAATCCACAAGTTGAAAGTGAAATGTTCCTTTCGCTAACATTAAAACCGTTTTCATCAGTAATTAAATGCAACCACTTAACAACATTATCATAGTTGTCAAACGGCTCACCACTTCCCATGAGAACAATGTTAGAAAAGTTCCTTTCGTTTCGCTTGCCATTGTCAGCATTAACAACTGCAATAGTTGATAGCATTTCACCAGCAGATAAATCTCTCACCCTGCCATTTAAGGTTGAAGCACAAAACTTACAACCCATTCTGCAACCAACTTGAGTTGACATACAAATTGTGTTGCCGTAATCCTGAGTTAAGAAAACACATTCAACAATGTTGTCATCATGAAGTTTAAGTAAATATTTCTTTGTGCCATCCTTACTTGTTAAAACTTTTAAAATTTCAATTGGTTTTAAAATATATTCGCTTTTAAGTTTTTCAAGCATATCTTTTGGAAGATTAGTGTCTTGATAATCTTTTGCTTGAATTATTGCGTCAAAAACTTGTTTGGCACGAAATTTTGGAAAACCTGCCAACTCACTCACTAATTCAGTTAAAGAATAATCACTTAATAATTTCATTATTTATTATCAATCACATCACCCAAAGTGAATTTGTTTGAGTTCATAAGTGCAATTGCAAACATTTTTTGTTTGCCTTCTGGTTGAATTGTTACGATTTCAATTGCTCTATCTTTGGTGGCAATAATAAGCCCTGCTTTTCCATTACAAGCAAGAATTTCGCCTGGTTGACCAGTTTTATCGTTTACAACCGCAAAAGGTACTTTAAATCTCATTCCTTTATACATGAAATAGCAATTTTCTAATGCTCTAATTTTATTGCAAAGGTCAAATGAGCAAGTGTTGAAGTCTATTAAATAATCTTCTTTTTTAATCATTGGGAAGTATGTTGCCTTACTATTATCTTGCGGTGTGTGGTTATCTTTATATTTTTCAAAGTTATTAAAGAACTCTGTCATACACTCAACACCTAGTGTTGCAAGTTTATTAAACACACTAGTTGATGTATCTTCATTTTCAATTGGAATTTCACGACTAAAATAAATATCCCCAGTGTCACAACCGATATCGGTCTTCATGATTGTGATGCCTGTTTTCTTTTCGCCATTTAAAATTGCACCTTGAATTGGTGCTGGACCTCTATATTTTGGAAGCAAACTAGCGTGAACATTAACAGTTCCATATTTTGGAATATCTAATATGTTTTGTTTGATAATTTGACCATAACTAGCGGTAACAAAAATATCTGGATTTAAACTTTTTAGAATCTCTTCCCCTTCCAAATTCAATTTTTCAAATTGATAAAGCGGAATGTTCTTTTCTAAACAATATTGTTTAATACTGGAAAACACAACTTTATTATTTCTTGCATTGACCTTATCTGTTTGAGTTACAACCGCCACCACTTCTCTTTTGTCTTCAATAAGGCCTTTTAAAATGGTTGTGCTGAACTCACCTGTTCCAAAAAACACTATTTTCATTTAGTCTTCCTCTTCTTCGTAACCCGCTGGTGGTGTGCAAGTTTTGTCTATGTAAAGAACACCATCCAAATGGTCTGTTTCATGGCACAAACAAACCGCAGTCCAATCTTCGCAAGTGAGCGTAAATTTGTTGCCATATCTATCAAATGCAGTAACAGTTACTTCAAAAGGACGACGCACAAACTCAAATGGAAGTTTAACACTTAAGCAACCTTCTTTTTTATATTGTTCACCCTTAGTCGCAACAATTTCAGGATTAACAAACTCAATCTGCATATTGTTAATATCGATAATAAAAACTCTCTTTAAAACACCAACTTGAACGGCACTTAAGCCAGCCCCTGGATTTGCATTTAAAGTTTCTTTCATGTCATCTAAGAGTTCCCAGA
This sequence comes from Candidatus Onthoplasma sp., assembly GCA_045654665.1. Taxonomy (GTDB): domain Bacteria; phylum Bacillota; class Clostridia; order Christensenellales; family UBA1242; genus Onthoplasma. The sequence continues at coordinate 7,618 of JAZONT010000040.1, read as the reverse complement.
GTGGTTCATCAAACTTTTTAACTGGTTTACTCTTTTTTCTAATAAAACTATCTGTGTGTGGCACAATTTCTCTAATAGCCAAAGTATTCACCTCTTTTATCTTAAATTGTTTGGATTTATTTCAACGAATATTGAAACATCCTTTTCTATTATATCACTAATGTTAAAGAAATCGCAAGTTATTTTATCGTTTGGAACATATCTTGTCAAGATTTGATATCGAAATTTGTTTTGAATTCTCTTCACAGGCGACGGCATTGCTTGAAGGAATATGATTTCCCTACCATATTTTTCTTTTAGTTCCAATGCTTTATCATATAATTTTTTTGTTACTTCCTTTGCCCTGTTGTCACTCACGCTTGAAATAAGAATTCTCAAAATATTGCTAAATGGCGGAAATCCTGTTGCTTGACGCAAATTTATTTCTTTCTCATAGAAAGACATGTAGTCATAATTTCTTGCAAAATTATAAACATAATGCTTTGGTGCATATGTTTGAAGCACAACGTAACCGTCGTTTGTTTTTCTTCCTGTTCTTCCCGCAACTTGAGTAACTAATTGAAATGTGTGTTCGTTTGATTTATAATCACTGTTATATAAACTCACATCCGCATCCAAAATTCCAACAAATGCAACATTTGGATAGTCATGACCTTTTGCAATCATTTGCGTTCCAACAAGTATGCTTGGACTGGTGCGCGAAAACTCTTCCAAAATCTTTTTGTGACCATTTTTGCCACGCGTTGTGTCGTTATCCATTCTAAAAATTGGAACGTCACTAAACATTTCTTTCAAATCAGCACAAACTCTCTCTGTTCCTAATGCACCATATTTTAAGTTCGTTCCATTACATTCTGGGCAGTTGGTTAATGCTCTATATCTTTTTCCGCAGAAATGACATTTAAGTTCGTTGTCTTCTTTGTGGTAAACCAAACTAACTTCACAATCATCACATTTTGCTCTATATCCGCAATCACGGCACATCATAAACGATGCAAAACCACGCCTATTTATAAACAAAATTGCTTGTTTTTTATTTTTAACACATTCATCAAGTTTTCCAAGAAGTTTACGACTATAAAATGAAGTGTTTCCGTCCATAACTTCACTTAACATATCAATAACTTCAATATGTGGCATCTCAAGACCATTAATACGCTCTGGAAGTTGAACTAATTTGTATTCACCCTTTTGCGCTTTATTAAAACTAGAAATATTTGGTGTTGCACTGCCTAAAATTAGCGGACAATGATTAAATCTTGCCCTAAATTCAGCAACATCATGCGTGAAAAACCTAGGATTACTTTCACTAACATAAGAATTATCGTGTTCTTCATCAATAATAATCACACCAAGATTTTCAACAGGCGCAAATATAGCACTTCTTGCACCCAAAACAACTTTAGCATCGCCCTTAAATATTCTATCCCACTCATCGAAGCGTTCGCCTTCACTAAGACCGCTGTGAAGAACAGCAATAAGCCCTGGAAAACGAGAATTAAATCTTTGCATCATTTGCGGTGTTAGAGAAATTTCTGGAACTAGCATTATGGCAGTTTTATTTTGCTCAAGTGCCTTTTCAATAACAGCCATATACACTTCAGTTTTTCCACTTCCTGTAACACCTTGCAATAAAAAGGTTTTGTTAACACCTGCCATTTGACTAACTGCATTTGTTTGAAGTTCAGTTAACGGATGCTTTTTAATTTCAGCGTTACTAAATTCTGGCGCACGCAATTTTCTAATTGGATTTTTTAAAACAATTCCTTTTTCAACCAATGCATTAACACTGCTTCTTCCAAACATTTGGGCGGCCACTGAGAATTTAACTTCACCTTGTTCAGCAATAAAAGCCACTGCCGAGAGTTGATTTTTTGCGCGCTTGCCAATAATGTTGATTGCACTTTCAACATCATAATTTGAAGTTAGCAAAAATTCAGTTTGCTCACTCTGTGTGTCCAATCTAACACAACTTGGCAAAACTAATTTTATTGCATCACTTAAACGCAAAAAAAAGTGTTCCGCTAAAAATTTGCTAACCTCTAAAATTTCAGGTTTCAATTTTGGAACACTTTCTTTATTTTGAATTATTGATTTTACTTTAGTTTTATCAAAATTAGTTTCTTCGCTTAAAGCAATAACGTATCCCAAAACTGTGCGGTTAGCAAATGGAACGCTGACTCGCATGCCCACCTTAGTGTCTTCTAGAGCAACGTAATCAAACACTCTATCAACTGCATCATTGGAAATATCAACTATCACTTTTGCATACATAAACTATTTTGATTGAACTCCTATAACTTCACCTTTAAACAATTCATTTGCAGCATAAGCAATTGCTTTGTTTGCACTTCCATCCAAAAGTGTTGGGATTTTGTTTTCTAAATCTTTCGCTCTTGCCCCCACAATGATTGCCACTGCATAACGACAACCAGCAAGACGAGCCAATTCATCAATTGGTGGTTCAAATAACATAATGCTTCCCCCTTTATGCGATTAATTTAGCATTAAATTAATTATTTGTCAAATTATTTTAATATAATTTAATTAAAATTTTTTAAATATTTTTAATTAATAAAAATTCGATAAAATACTATAAAATAGTAGATTAAACTATTTTTATTTATTATTGAATTAATTTTTATTTAATTTTTGAAGTGCTAATTTTGCTGAATTTTGTTCTGCTTCTTTTTTTGTTGAACCTTGACCGTAAGAGATAAATTCTTTATTAACAAATGTGCTTGCTCTAAAATTTTCAGTTCCTGCTTTTGTTAAATATCTTTCACATTTATATTCAAGCTTCATTTTGTTTTCTTGGCAAAATTCTTGAAGTTCAGACTTATAGTCTTGCGCCCTCATTCCAGCACGCAACTGCTCTTTAACATTTAATGCTTCAAGCACAGCGGTTTGAATTGAGTGAAGACCGAAAGTCAAATACATTGCGCCAATCATACTTTCAATTGTGTCCGCCAATACTGCATCACTAATTTTATCTTTAAAACTTTTACCTAATTTGATTCTATCTTCAATTTGAATTTCTCTAGCCAATTTTGCAAGGTTTTCCGTACAAACAAAAGTGGAACGAATTTTAGTCATTTTGCCTTCATTTAGTTTTGTGTGTTTATATAAATAATCACCAACAATTGTTCCTAAAATCGTGTCACCCAAAAATTCAATTCTCTCATTGCTTTCAATCTTTTTTTCATTAGCAAAAGAAGAATGAGTGAATGCCAAATCTTTTAACTCATCATCACATTTATTAAAAAGTTCAATAAAACTATTTTTCTTCATTACCTACTGCTTTTAAAACCTTTTCAACAAGTTTGTTTTTACCAAGAGTGAATGCTTGTTTTATTGTTGCACACACACTTTCTGCTTTACTATTTCCATGGCATTTTAAAACAATTTTTGTAACTCCAAGAAGAGGTGCTCCACCAACTTTTTTGTGGTCATATTTATTTTTTAAGCCATATAAACTTTTTTTGAGCATTAATGCACCAAGTTTGGTTTTAAGAGATTGTTTTGTTATTGCCTTAATTTCACCAAACAAAATTTCAGCAGTTCCTTCAATTGTTTTTAAGCATACATTACCTGAGAAACCATCACTAACAACAACATCAACATTACCACGAATGACATCTCTTGCTTCAATATTTCCAACAAAATTGAGTTTTGCATTTTTAATGAGTTGGTGAGCTTCTTTAATCATCTCGCTACCCTTTTCTTCTTCTGTTCCAATGTTAAGAAGTGCAATTCTTGGTTTTTTTACGCCCATTGCCTTCATATATTCATTACCCATAATGGCAAAATCTAGAAGATTTTCTGCCTTACATTCAGCGTTTGCACCACAATCAAGAAGCATAACTTTTCCATCGTTCATCGTTGGCAAAATTGGAGCAAGCGCAGGACGTGAAACACCTTTTACTCTACCTAATTTTAAAACTGCTCCTGTGAGTGTGGCTCCAGTACTGCCCGCACTAACAAGCGCAACAGCATCGTCATTTTGCTTTAAATAGTCATAAGCAACAACCAAACTTGATGTTTTCTTTGTTCTAATTGCAACTGTTGGAGATTCATCCATTGTGATAACATCTGGTGCATGAACAATTTCAAGTCGGTCACTAACGAACACTATTTTTTGCAATATCTCGGTGATTTTATCTTTATCACCAACCAAAACAACTTCTAATTCAATGTTTTCTTGAAGTGCTTTAACCGCACCGGCAACTATTTCATATGGCGCATAATCACCACCAAAAGCATCAACAACAATTTTCACTTTTTATTTCTCCTTCTTATTTATAACTTTATGTTCACAAACATAGTTTAAGGTTTTATATTGTTAAATATTCTTAAATTCCCCTTTCTAACTTAATTATCATAATATTATTATATAACAACAAAGAAAAAAAGTAAAATAAAAAAAGACACATTAAGTGTCTTTTAATAACAAAATAATTACTTACTTTCTTTTTTGTCTACGTTAACAACTTGAGCTCCGTCATAGTAACCACAATTCTTACAAACTTGGTGAGCCACTTTCTTTTCGTGGCAATGTGGACATTCAACTAATGTTGGAACGGCTGCTTTCCAGTTAGCACGACGTTTATCACGTCTAGCCTTAGACACTTTTCCCTTAGGAACTGCCATAATTCATACCTCCATAAATATTCGTGCGCCAAAATGGCAACACTCGACAACATATGGCTTCATTATATCAAAAGAAAAGTGAATTGTCAACTGGTTTTGAAAATGTTGTAAAAATATTTTAAAAATACAAAAATCTTTATTTATTAACTAAAAATGGACATTAGTCCACTTTTCTATTTAGCCAAATCAGCTGTATCCATTGCAATCATAAATTCTTCGTCAGTTGGAATGCGGTAAACCTTTGTTCTGCTTGATGGTTTTGTAAACTCAATGATTGTTCCTCTTGGCGCAGTTTTGTTAAGTTCGAAGTCAAAATCAATGCCAAGATATTCCATATCCTTACAAACTGCTTCACGTACTAATTCATCGTTTTCACCAACACCTGCCGTGAAGACAATATAATCAACACCATTCATTGCGGCAGCATATGCACCAATGTATTTTTTAATAGAATAAACAAGCATATCGAAAGCAAGTTTAACTCTTGGTTTATCAAGGTTTGCATCGATATCACGAAGGTCAGAATATTCACCAGTAATTCCAAATAAACCACTTTGTTTGTTTAGAATATTAATAACTTCATCAGCTGAACAACCTTTAATTTCCATAATTTCTTTAACGATCGAAGCATCAATATCGCCTGAGCGTGTTCCCATAACAACACCAACAAGTGGTGTGTAACCCATTGTTGTGTCAACACATTTTCCGTCTTTGATAGCACAAATGCTACTACCACTTCCAATATGGCAAGAAATAATCTTTTTACCAGTTAAATCACCAAACAATTCACCGCATTTTCTTGCAATATATCTATGACTTGTTCCATGAGCACCATAACGTCTAATTTTGTGGTTTTCATAAAATTCATAAGGAATTGCATACATATATGCTTTTGGTTCCATGGTTGCGTGAAAGCCAGTGTCCAACACGGCAACATGCTTAACATTTGGCATAAGTTCCATACAAACTTTAACGCCTAAAATTGCAGGTGGATTATGAAGAGGTGCAAAATGAGCATTTGCTTCCATATCTTTTAAAGTTTCTTCAGTAATAACAAAAGACTTGCTATATTTTTCACCAAAGTTTACAGTTCTGTGACCAACCGCTTTAATTTCACTAAGACTAGAAATAACACCTAATTCCTTGCTTGTTAAAGTGTTTAAAAATAATTCAAATGCTTCTCTGTGAGTTGGCATTTCCGCATAAATTGTGTGTTTTTCTGGATTTTTATATTCCATAAATGCTTTATCTAAGCCAATTCTTTGGCAATATGCTTTGGCAAGCACTTCACCATTATCCGTTTCCATAAGTTGAGCTTTAACGCTTGAACTTCCTGAATTAATTACTAATACTTTCATTTCTTTCTCCTTTAAATTGATAATCGTATTATATCATGTTTTAATCGTTTTGACAAATATTTTTCACACAAAAAAAGGACTTGTTAAACAAATCCTTAATAATTTAAACTAGCAATTTAGTGATCAACACTGTGTTTATAATTTCTTCAATTGTGCAACCACGACTTAAGTCATTAATTGGTTTATTGAAGTTTAGCATAATTGGACCAACTGCCTGATATCCGCCTAAACGCGCCACAAGTTTATAACCAATATTCCCCGCATTTAAGTCAGGGAACACCAAAACATTGGCTTGACCTCCAACTTCGCTGTTTACACCTTTTTTACGGGCTGTTTCAAGGTCTAAAGCACTGTCCACTTGCATTTCACCATCAACCAAGAAACCACGATTTTGAGCAAGTTCTGTAGCCATTATAACCTTGTCTACCATTTCACTTTTTGCGCTTCCTTTTGTTGAATAACTAAGCATTGCAACTTTAGGTTCAATATTTAACACCTTTTTCATAAAGTCAGCATTGGCATCAGCAATTTCAACAAGTTGTTCACTGGTTGGGTTTTCCACCAATGAAACATCACCAAAGAATAATGGATTTTCATCTTCTTTTAGCATCAACATTCCGCCTGTAACAACTTTTTTGCCTGGTTTTGTTTTAATAATTTGAAGACCAGGACGAAGAACATCGGCGGTTGAATAAATAGCACCCGCCACCACTCCATCTGCCATATTGTTTTTAAGCATCATCATAGCAAAATACATTGGTGTTTTAACAAGATTTCTTGCTTCATCTAATGTTAAACCTTTTGCTTTTCTTAATTCATATAAGTTACTTGCAAAATCTTCAAAATACTCACTATTTTGTATATCAATAATTTCACAATTTGGATTTTGGAACTCTTTAGAAAATTCTTCAACGCGTCCAAACACCACAATTTTTGAAAGTCCATCTTTTAAGATTTGCAAACAAGCAGATTTTACCCTTTCATCTATATTTGCTTCTGGAAGAATGATTTTAAGATCTCTATTTTTTGCTCTTTGTTCTATTTCCTTTAGTATTTTCATTTGTAACTCCTAATAATTCTTTAATTTCATTAATATGCTTATTGGCAATCATTTCGCCCTTCTTAATTGTTTTTAATGCTAAATCACTTGAAAAGTTCATCATACTAACATTGGGAAGAGATAACACCAATCTCTTATCCGCTAAAATTGGTTTATTTTTAACCGCATTTTGCGTCATTATTGTGATTGCATTGAGAAGATTTTCCATTGTTTTAAATCTTAAGTGTTCAACCTGTTTTGAATAATCTCCAATCACATCAACCGAAACCAACACCGCATCAGGAAGAATTTCTCTTGCAACATCTTCGGCTAGGTTGTTAACTAAGCCACCATCACAGTAATGCCTATCACCAATCTTAATGTTTGGGAATATTCCAGGAATAGAAATGCTTGCCATAATATTATCTCTTAAATTACCTTCACTAAAATTTTTTGGGCAACCAGTTAGCATATCTGTTGCAACGCAAACAAATTTAATTGGAGTTTCTTCATGTTTCATTCCACCAAATTCATTTTCTAAAATTTTCTTTACTTTGCTTATATTTAAAAC
>JAZONT010000039.1:0-6504 GCA_045654665.1 Candidatus Onthoplasma sp. | reverse complement strand
ATATTAAAACCAACACCACCGCATTCAACGGTGATGTTGTCGTAATCTTTATCTCTTAAAATTCCTCTAATAAATCCTAACATGAATTTTCCTTTTAAATCATTTTTTCTTCTTTCTTGCTGTCAGTCAATAATTCTTGAGCATAAGCAGAATCCGAAAAAACTTTCTTGATTAATTGATTTGGGATAGTAGTAAATGGCTCACATTTTAAAACAAATGAATTTATTGCTTTTAATGATAATAAATCATTTAATTCAAACGTATCCATATTCCCAAAACTATTTAAAATTGAATCTATAACTTCTTGTTCTCTTTCTAAAAGACAAATGTATTCCTCTAATTTTTTATTACAACCTACTGCATATCTCATAAAATCATTGTCTACTTTTGGTATCATAACTCCACATTTAGTTGCTTTAATTTCTTCTTCTATAAATGGCTTATCATAATCACTCAACATTTTTCCTTGCATTAAGACCATGAGTTTTTGCAATTTTTGAGTATTAATTTCTAACCCCAAATCTAAACATCTATTAACAACAATTTTTGCTCGTTCACTTGTAAGACAAGTAAAAATTTTAAATTCTTCATCATATTCAATCTTTATTTTTTTTGTTTGTTCTTCTTTTTTTCTAGCAAATAATTTCTTTAACATAAATTTCCTTTCACATTGAATTATCACTCATGATTGAGTTTGTTTGACTATGACAAAGTGCTACTGCCAACGCATCTGCTGCATCATCCGGTTTTGGAACAGCATTAAGCCCTAATATGTTTTTAACCATAAATTGAACTTGTTTCTTTTCTGCCCTTCCATTTCCTGTTAATGCTTGTTTGATTTGAAGCGGTGTGTATTCAAAAAGTCTGTCAACAAATTGCTTACAAGCAACAATTAAAACACCTCTCGCTTCCGCCACCGGAATTGCAGTTGTTGTGTTTGTGTTGAAAAACAATTCTTCAAAAGCCACTTCATCTGGTTTAAACGTTTCCATAAGTTCACACGCAGCTTGATAGATTGTGTGAAGACGCTTACTAATTGGCATATTCTTTGGTGTTGTTATAACACCATAGTCAACAACCTTACAACCGTTAGTTTCAATCACACCATATCCAATAATGTTATAGCCAGGGTCGATGCCTAAAATTCGCATAGTTCCACCTTTTATGCAATCGATTGAAGTTGATCAATTAAAGAGTTTACGCTTTCATATAATTGACCAAAATTTTTACTATCATTTTCAACATTGTTTTTCTTAACATTGTAATCTGAAATTAAAAGTTCAATTTTATCCAAAATTGCTTTAATAATTTTAACTTGTTGCTTGTAACCTTTAATAATGCTTGTATCAGTATTTTCATCAACACTTGCTTTAAATTCTTTGCAAAGTTCACTTACGTTATGTTTATATTCAGTCTTTAAGCTTCCACATTCTTTCAATGCAATTCTATATTTTTGACAGTTGTCATTAAAACTATCGTTGATCGTTCCAACTTCCAAAACAATGCGTTTAATTCTTGATTTATTTTGATTATAGGTTGAAACTCTTTCTGCCTTTTTAACACTTGCAATCATGGTTGAAAGAGAATTAAGGTCATTTTTAAAATCAATCATTTGTTCATAAAAACCACTTAATTCAATTCTGCTTTCTTCTGCGGTGAGCAATGATGAGTTATATAGTGAATATAAAGCAGAAAGTTTGCTTCTATAATCATTAAGCTGTTTAATTATCTCAAGTAATCTATTCTCCATCTTCTTCCTCTAAATTATGAATAACGTCTACTACGTCATCGTTATCGTCAAGTTTTTCAAGCATCTTATTAAAGCTTTCAAGTTGTTTTTCGTTTAATTGTGCATAGTTTGAAGGAATCATTTCAACACCTGAACTTAAAATTGTGTAACCAGCACCTTCAAACTCACTCACCATATTATTTACAGCATTTGCGTTTGGTTCAGTGTAAACAGTGAAAACTTCTTCATCTTCACAGTCAACGGCATCAAGGTTAATTGCCATTTCCATTGCAGCATCACTATCAAACTTTTCGTTCTTTTCAAGAACAACAACACCTTTGTTTTCAAACATGTAGCTAACACAACCTGATGTTCCCAAACTTCCGCCATATTTATCAAAAGCATATTTAATGTCACTGCTTGTTCTGTTGTTGTTATCAGTTAAACATTTAACAATAACGGCAACCCCACCAATGCCATAGCCTTCATAAGTTTGTTCAACAAAGTTAGACATATCAACTTCGCTATTTTTCTTAATTACGCTGTTGATTCTATCGTTTGGCATATTATATTGTCTTGCTTTTGCAATTGCCATTTTAAGTTTAGAGTTAGATTCAATGTTAGCCCCGCCTTCTTTAACGGCAACGATGATCTCTCTACCGATTTTTGTGAAAATCTTACTTCTTTCAGCGTCCGATTTTCCTTTTCTTGCTTTTATATTGTTCCATTTACTATGTCCTGACATACTTATCTCTCCTTTATATTTCACTTAATTTTTGCATTATAATGCTTCCAGCAACGCCGGCATTTAAACTTTCAACACCTGGCATCATTGGAATTGATATTGTTTTGTTAGCAAAATGCTTTAAGTTATCACTTACACCTTGCCCTTCGTTCCCTATTATTACCGCAACCTTTTCTTTTTGTGGTTTTAACTTATTTACATTTTCACCATGCATATCTGCCACAATGAAGGTGGTTGCAATTTTATCCTTATTTTTCTTTATTGTTTCAATGTTACAAACATGAAGTCGCGCACTCATAATAAGCCCTGCTGAACTACGGATCACTTTTTCGCTGTAAGGATCAGCACCATTAACTAAATAGATATCTTTAAATCCAAATGCTAAAGCCGAACGAACAAGTGTTCCAACATTTCCAGGATCTTGAAGATTATCAAGAATTAAAGAATTGCCAACTGATTCAATTCCATAATCTTTAATTTTGCAAACACAAATTATGCTTTGATTAGTTTTCGTTGTGGCTAAACTGCTTAACATCTTTTCACTAATTACTTCAATATTAGGAAAACCATTTAAAGTTTTATCGCTTGTTAATGTTACAACAATTTCAATATCACTGTTTAACAAATCAGCACAAAATTTATTTCCTTCAACCATAAACAATTTGTTTTCGCGCCTGAATTTTTTATCCTTTAACTTTTTGATATCTGCATTAGTTATATTCATAACTAAATTATAACAAAACACTAAAAAATAGTCAATTTAAATAGCATGCATGTCTCGCATTTTTAAAAAAAAATTAATATCAACAGTTAAAAAAAATGGCAAAATTGCCATCTTTTTTTACAATTCAAGATCTGAATTTAATTCATTTCCTATATTTTTGTTATGGTTGTTTTCTTTTTCTCTTGATTTATTAACTGTTGCAATATCTTCTTTTTCATTACATTCATATATTATCATTTTTGCCTCTTTTGCAATAGATTCTCTTCTTTCTAATTCTTCTTGCAAATCAATACTTTTTGAATTATTAAAATATGATAAGCTCAGAAACCCAAGTTGCCCTACTATCGATGCTCCAACACCTATAGTGCCTATTGTTTTTAGCAAAGGAAAACCGCCAACTAGTCCAGCAACAAGAGAAGCTAATGTTAGCCCTAACGTGGCAACACAAACATACACGGCTTTACCAAAACTGGCACATTTTTTGTTATATTTGTAAATTTGTTTTTGTATTTCTTCATTAGATATATCTTTTCTCATATTCCACCTCATTTATTTAAAACACAAAATTATTTATTCTCTTAAATTATATCTATAACTATATTATCACAAAATTAATTTTTGTCAAGAAATTATTAAATAAAACAAGAAAGCGAAAATATATATTGCTTAAAACAAGAAAAAACTCTTGGTTTTCCAAGAGTTTAAAGTTATTTAGCTAATGCTTTTTTAGCAGTGTCAACAAGTTTTGTGAATGCGTTAGCATCAGTTGCAGCAAGATCTGCTAAAACTTTTCTGTTAAGTTCAACTTTAGCTTTGTTTAAGCCATTAATAAATTGACTATAACTAATTCCATTTGTTCTGCAAGCTGCGTTGATACGGGTAATCCAAAGAGATCTCATATCACGTTTCTTTAATTTACGACCAACATAAGCATATTGGCCAGATTTCATAACAGCTTCACGAGCAACTCTATAAAGTTTTGATTTTGCACCAACGTAACCTTTAGCTTGTTTTAAGATTGCTCTACGTTTTTTAACACCATTAACGGCTCTTTTAATTCTCACGGTTTGCCTCCTACATCATTGCCTTGATGTTTCTTTCGTATGACTTAGAAACATAAGCAGCTTTCTTTAAATTTCTTTTTCTTTTTCTTGTTTTCTTTGTTAAAATGTGGTTTTTACCGTCATGTGCACGTTTAATTTTACCAGTTCCAGTAACACTAAAACGTTTAACAACTGACTTTTTAGTTTTCATTTTTGGCATTTTGATTTCTCCTTTAAAATTTGTTAAATATATTTTGTAAAAATTAAGTTCTTTAAAGTGGTTTTTTACTTTTTAGTTGAGAGTGGAGATAGGAACATGAAGATATTTCTACCATTAACTTCTGGCTTTTTATCAACTTGGCCCACACTAGCACACATTTCAGCAAATCTGTTCATAACATCAACACCAACTTGAGGACGCGCTTGCATTCTACCCTTCATTCTAATGTTAACTTTAACTTTGCTTCCATCTGCTAAAAACTTGCAAACTTGTTTTGCTTTAATTTCAAGGTCGTGGTCATCAATTGTCATTGATAAAGGCATTTCTTTAAGCTTTGCAACCTTTTGGTTTTTCTTTTGGTCTTTAAGTTTTTTGAGTTCGTCAAACCTATATTTACCATAATCCATAATTTTGCAAACTGGCGGTTTTGCCTCTGGTGCAATAAGCACTAAATCAAGATTATAACTTGATGCAATTTCGTTGGCCTTTTCACTGCTCATCAAACCTAATTGCTCTGAGTTTGGACCAATCAATCGAACTTCTTGTAAAACAATTTGTTCATTTTTAAGTGTTTCTTTCAATTTCCCTCCTGCTCATTAAAAAATGAGTTCTAAACGTAAAAGAACCCACTCCAAAAAATTAGATATTAAAATCGTAATTTTAAGACCATTGTTGCGCTTTTGCTTCAAGGTGAGAAGTGGAACTCCTACTTTTACGATTTCATACTAACACACAAATAATTAAATGTCAAGCATTTATTTAATTTTTTTAAAATTATTCTTTAACCATATAATAAATGGTTTGCAATTGTTTTGCGTTCATAAGCTTAGGAACTGGATATAACGGATTTGCTTCTTTTGCTGCAACCTTTGCCATTTCCTCTATATCCTTTTCTTCAATGCAAGAAATTCTTGAAGGAATGTTCATGTTTAAATTCATATCTTCAATCTTTCTAATAACAAGTTTTGCCGCAACCTCTTTTGGCGTTTTCTCATCACATAAACCAACAAATTTTGCTATTTTATAGAGTTTTTTATGAATTGATTTGCCATAAAGTTTTAACATGTGTGGAAGAATTATTGCATTCGCAAGTCCATGTGCAATGTTGTATCTTCCGCCTAAAGAGTGCGCAACGGCATGAACATAACCAACATATGACCTTGAGAATGCAAGTCCGGCTTTATATGACGCTTTTAATAGTCTTTTTCTTGCTTGCAAATTGGTCCCGTCATTATAAGCTATTTCCAAATTTTCAAAAATGAGTTTAATTGCTTCTAAAGCTTTTTTTCTTGTGGTTGGAGTTGTGCTTCTGCCAATAAATGCTTCAATTGCGTGTGTTAGCGCATCCATTGCTGTTGTTGCCGTTGTTTGTTGAGATAAGCCTAATGTTAATTTAGCATCAAGCAAAGTATAACTTGGAATTAAATCAAAATCATTTATAACGAACTTATGGTGAGTTTCACTATCGGTTATCACTGCTGAGAGTGTTGCTTCACTGCCTGTTCCAGCCGTGGTTGGTATTGCAATTAAAAGCGGAAGTGTTTTATTAACTTTTAAAAGACCTTTCATATCTCTTAAATCTTTGTTTGGGCAAGCAATCACCGCTCCAGTGCCCTTAGCACAATCTATGACTGAACCACCACCAAATGCGATAATACACTGGCAATTATTAGATTTGTAAACCTCTGCTGCCTGCGTTACATTTTCAGTTGTTGGATTAACTTGAGTTCCATCAAAAACTGTTACACCTATTCCATTGTTTGTTAACGTTTGCTCCAAGTCTTTTGTTAAACCAAGACCTCTTATCTTTTTGCCTGTTATAAGTAAAACATTATCAAAACCATATTCATCCAAAACATTTAAAATTTCATCATTACTAGTTATTTTTTTTGGTGTTCTATATGGAAAAAAAGGTAAAAAACAATAAAACACTGTTTGATATATTCTGCAATATGCCTTGCTAAAGATATTCATAATATCTCCTTTAATTTGATTGAATTATGCTTGCACTAAAACAAGCGAATTTAAGGAGATCAATATATC
>JAZONT010000038.1:0-2920 GCA_045654665.1 Candidatus Onthoplasma sp. | reverse complement strand
AAAGAGTTGGCTTGTCAACCTTATCGTTTTGATTATTGGGTCAATTGGATTAGGAGTTTACATTATTGTTGGTGCTTTTGTTGAATATGCTTGGATGGATATTCTTCTTTGGGTTTTTGCGATAATGTTTGGCTTTGGTTTGGTTATGATTATTTCAATAAGAAAAATAAACAAGAAATCAGCAGAAAATAATTTCACAAATGAAATTGAACTTGAAGAAGATTGTGTTAGTTTATCAACTATAAAAAACAATGAAATTATTGGAACTCTTAAAGTTTACTATAAAGACTTAATAAAGATTAGAGAAACTGAAAATTATTTAGTTCTTCACATAAGTAAACAAAGCGCAATTCCAGTTCCAAAGAAAGAATTTAAACCAGAAGAACTTTCAACAATAAAACTTTGGATAAATTCAGCAAAACAAAAAAAGACAAAATAAGATTTGTCTTTTTTAATTCAAATTCATGTTTACAAATTTTTAAACTTATGATATTATTAAACTATGCAGAGATGGTCGAGTGGTTTAAGGCACACGCTTGGAAAGCGTGCGATGTGATAAGCATCCGCAGGTTCGAATCCTGTTCTCTGCGCCACAAGGGAACTGTACGCACACCATAAACAATAATGGGTGCGTATTTTTCTTTTTATACGAATGCTTTGGAATTTGTTTTAAAATATGATAGAATAACAAAGAGAGAAATATATGAGTTTTAACAAATTACATAATCAAAGAAAATTGTTTATGAAACAAAATAAAGAAAAAGATCACGTTGTTTTAAAAGGAAAAAACAATGTTTTAATTTCTGCTCCACATGGAGTTTCTCAGGTAAGGCTTGGTAAGTATAAATATAGTGAAATTGGTTCATTAACTACAGCGTTATACTTATTTGAAAATTCCAATTGCTTTTTGATTGCTAAAACACAGAATAACAATGATGATGCAAATTTTGATGAAAAATCTAAATATAAAAATTCAATTGAAAAACTAGTAGAAAGTAACAAAATTAAATATATAATTGACATACACGGCCTTTCATCAAAAAGGGATTGTGACATAAATTTGGGTACTCATCTAGGCCAAAATATTAAAACAAATGAAAATCTATTTAACAGTTTACAAGAAATTTTAATTAAAAATAATTTTATAACTCAAATCGATAAACCCTTTATGGCTGGCAAAAACACCATTTCAAGCAGTATGGTAAATAAAAACGCTAATGTTTGGGCAATCCAAATTGAGATAAATTGTGCCATAACAAACAAAAAAGAAAACTACACAAAATATAAAAATTTACTTAACATACTATGTGATTGGGTAAATAATATTTAATATTTACATACAAATAGCTAATAGATTTAGGGTGTGTATAAAAACTCTCGCTCTGCGCCACACGATAAGACTACATGCCATTTAATCGTTTTGCTACCGCAAAACTTGATTTATGCATGAGTTTTTATCTTTATCCCATGCGAAGCACTTCGTTTGCTTCTATGGGAACCAGCTAAATTTATTTAAAATTTTCTTTTAAGCATTGACTTAAAAGATTTTTTTTGTTATGATTAAATCAACATATGGAAATCTATTGTTAGATTTTGCAGTCCGCAGGGCAAAAACCCTAATTTTATCTTATCGCAAATCCTTATGTGTAAACTTTTGTTAGCAGTCGGTTGCTTTGAAAGTTTATTTTTTAAATGTATTTTTGGATTAATAAAAACAAGACATTATCTTTTGTTATTAATAAACTAAGTTTACAAGCAAGCAAAAAAATTTTATTGTGAGATATTCAAATTCTTGTTTTAATCAAAATACAAATAATATTTAATTGAAAGGAGAATTAACAGTGAAACAAACTTACCAACCAAAGAAAAAACAACGCAGTAAAGTTCACGGTTTCCGTGCAAGAATGAAAACTTTAACTGGAAGAAATGTTTTAAAGCGTCGCCGTAACAAAGGCAGAAAAGAATTAACAAGATAATTATGTTAAAAAAAGAAAACAGATTAAAAAAAAGAAAAGAGTTTAATTATATTTACAAAAAAGGAAACTTGGCACACTCAAATAGTTTCATTCTTCATTTCGTGCGTGCTTTTAAACCATATCCGCAAATTGGAATAACTGTTGGAAAAACGGTTGGAAACAGTGTTATTAGAAGCCGTGTTAAACGAATAATTAGTGAAGCATGCAGGTTAAACATTGAAAAGTTTGCTGTTAAAAATTATGTTATAACAGCGAAAGAGTGTGCAAAAGAAAAAACAAGTAAAGATATTGAACAAGAACTTTTGCGAGTTTTAAAGAAAAACAATTTAATAAGAGAAGTTAAGGAATAGTTATGCTTTTTAAAATTTATTACATTTTAACTTATCCTTTAACTTTGATATGTTTGTTTTTAATCTTTATTTACCGCAAAGTTTTAACGCACGGAAAACAAAAGTGTTGTCATTTTTTGCCAACGTGCAGTAAATACGCATGGGATTCTATTCTGGAATTTGGAGCAATTTGGGGTGGATTTTTAACTCTTAAAAGATTATTAAAGTGCAATCCAAAATCTAAAGGTGGAATAGACCTGCCAAAATTAAATTTATTAGGGAATTATAAATGGAAATGTTAACTAATTTTAGTATGATTCTTGGTTTTGATTTGTGGCACACAATCATATCATGGTTTGGAAGTTGGATTCCTAACTATGGTTGGGCAATTATTGTTTTCACGATTGCCTTAAAGTTGTTGATGAGTCCATTAGATTTTTACCAAAGAATTTCATCAAAGAAACAACAAAAGTTTATGACCGTTATGCAACCAGAGTTGCAAGCAATTCAAGCAAAATACGCCAATGATAAAAATAAACTTAATCAGGAAACTGCAAAAGTTTATAAGAAATATAATTTCAACATGGGCGGAATGTGCTTATCAATGCTTCTAAC
>JAZONT010000037.1:0-10278 GCA_045654665.1 Candidatus Onthoplasma sp. | reverse complement strand
TTAAAAACTATTTACAAATAAAAAAATATGTGTTAATATGTAGTTATAAATATAAAACAAATATGAAATGTTTGTTTGGTTAGGAGGTCGTTATGGGAAGAACATTATCACCAAGAGAATTACAAAACGGTCGAGAGGAATATGCTGTTGAATACAGCAGTGTGCTTCTTGCAAAAATTGCAGAAGGAAAAAGAATACCTCAATCTAACAACACAATTAGCGTTAAAGAAACATTAATTTCTAAAACAGCAAGCAAGTCACGCGTTCTTGCAAATGAAAAGTTATTCGAAAAAGAATTTAAAAAATTTGCAGGTAAAAAAGCACCAACCGCCAAAATTTTTGAAAGATGTATTGGCAGAACAGCAAAGGTTGAAAGTGAATTATCAGCATAGTTAAAACTCCGTTTCACGGAGTTTTTTGTTTTTAATTTTATGCTTAAATTTATTTTACATTAATTCTTTTTTATGATATAATGGCAATATCATATATAATGGTAAAAGAGGGTTTTATGAAAGATTTAGTTTATCCAGCAGTTGTTTATGAAGATGAAAATAATCAAGGTTTCACTATTGCAATTCACGATTTGGGTATTGTTACAGATGGCGAAACAATCGTTGATGCATACATAAAAGCAAAAGAATATCTTTGCGCAATGGTAGATTGTGCAATTAAATTTGATTGTGATATTGAAGCACCAAGTGATTTTAATGAAATTTACAAAAAGAACAACTCAGGTAAGGTTAGAAATATTGTTCTTTTAGTTGATGCTTTGGCTTAATAGCGAGTAAACTATGACAAAAGTTAATGCTCAACAGTGGAGTCAATTAGATTTTTTAATCAATAACTTCTATGAGGTTGTGGAATATAAGCGTGGTCGAGGAATTTATGGAGATCGTGTTATTTTGAAACGACCAAAAGAATGTTCCGCTGTTTTTGGTGAACCAAGCAGATTGTTTGAATTTTACTATATGGATGCAAATGCTGTTAAAGAACTTCCAAGAACAGTTTTTGAAAAAATTAAAATTATCACAAGGTATATCACAACTCCAGAAGATATGAATATTCTTTGTGAGTTTGAAAAAAATGGTGATTTAGAGCCAAGTGAATGGGCTATCGACACAGAAAAGGCCATCATTGACTTAAAATCAATTGATTTTAAACAATTAAACGATGCCTTAATTGCGAGATATAAACTTCTTGGGGCAAACTTCATTAGCAAATTAAATAAGCATAGGGAAAAGCAATATTTCCTTTGTGCAAGTGAAGGATTTAACTTTATAACTAAAGAATATGCTGATGAACAAATGAATATTTTATAGTTGATTACACAAAAAACTAGTTTTGTTATTTCTTCGACAATACTAGTTTTTTTTCTTATAATAAAAAAAGACGTCAAACTTAAACTAAATATGTAAAGTTTTTTAATTTTACTTGAAAAATCGCTATGATTTTGTTTGACAAATTTCTCAATATTTATTAAAATGAACTAGACTTATATTAATAGGAGACAGAAATGAAAGTTTTAAACAAATATTTTAAAGTTGTGTTATGCTTTATTGC
Organism: Candidatus Onthoplasma sp.; assembly: GCA_045654665.1. GTDB lineage: Bacteria > Bacillota > Clostridia > Christensenellales > UBA1242 > Onthoplasma. The sequence goes on along the minus strand of JAZONT010000037.1, from coordinate 8,718 downwards.
ATTTGCTTTATGCAGTTTCATGTTTGCATTTTCACCAACTTACACAGCAGTTCAAGCTGCAGAAGTGGCAATAGCTAGCTATAAAAATGCTATCAGTGCGCTCAGAATGCCAACTGAAAAAGTTGACTATGCTTCAGAGGATGCAAAGGTTAACACATTTAGAATTCCTTTGCTTGAATCAAAAGATTTAACAGGAATAACTGAAGCAAGTTACACAATTCGTGTTTTAGACCCATCAGGTTATCCACATGACTATGTTGTTGGTGGAACAAACACATCTGGTTTCTTTGCTGCAGATTTATATACCGCAACAGCTCAAGACGAAGGTCTTATTGCTGGAAATAAATATTTAACAGTTAAAGCTCAAAATAATGGTGAATATAGAGTTCTTTATGTTATCAAAGAAGGAAACAAACAATTCTATTCAAATGTTTATAAAGTTCAAGTTGAAAATGCAACATATGAATTAGATTTTTCTAACCCTAAAATTGAATTAAACAGTGGAACTGGTAAATATGAAATTGTTGGTTCAAACAAAAAATTAATCCCAACAAATATGGCTGTTAGTTCAACAAACTTCTATCTTCCAGTGGCTTATGCTAAGGGTAAAGATAAAGACTTAGTGGTTGTTCAAGAAGGTGAACATGCTGGTAAATTAGATCATGAAGTTGCTGATATTAAAGTTACAGTTAATAATGCTCCACAAGAATTAGGATCTAGTGAATATTTTAAAAAGGATAACGATGGAAAATATTATATTGTTCCAAGTGTTGAGGGTGAATATACTATTGAATATTCTTACGGAAATGCTGAAAATCGTCCAACAAAACAATTTGTTATCAATGTTGAAGATGGTTATGTTGCAAGTGAACTTAAACTTGCATCAACTCCAACAATGCCAACATTTGAATTAGGAAAAACAATTAAATTGCCTAAACTTTCAGTTAACGCTGGCAATGAAAAGAATGTTGAAACAAGCATTCAATCTATCGTTATTGAAAAAGAAAACAGTAAAGGTGCAATTCAATGCGTTTTAACTGATAACAATCTTGAATTTGTTATGTCTCCTGAAAATTTCTCAGGTGTAACAAGTTATGAGGATATGGTTGGAAACTACCGCATAACTTACACAGTTGTTGATGCACATGGCAAACAATTAACTGAAACATTTAAAGTTGAAGGAGTTACAGTTTCTAGTAAACCAACTATTAAATTAGCTTATAATTACGACAATACTAAGAAATATGAAGCAGACGATCAAATCTTCACTGTTGCAACTGAATTAGAAGCTGAATACCAAAACGGAACAAGCTTTGCTTTCCCTGCTGCATATGTTGAAGACGCTGTTACAACAAATTGGGATGATTTCTATATTGTGAGAGCAATTAGGAAGAACAGCACTTACTATTATTTAGATAATAAAAAATATGATGAAAACCAAGGCATTCTAGTTGACGTTGATCCAACTGATAAAGGTTATAACGCATCTGGTCATGCTAATATTGGTCATTATAACAAAATGGTTGAATTTAAGTTCAACACTGCAAATGATGTTAACAAAAACACAACTTTTGAAGGAACTTATTATTTAGAATATAGAGTTATTTCAAAACAAGTTAAAGAAAGAGAAAACAATGTTTACACAAGTGGAAACACTAAGTATTCATTTAAAATTGTTGAATCACTTTCAACTTATAAAACTCCTGAAGTAACAATCACAAATTTAAAAAATAGTTCAGTTAAAAACACTCAAGATATCGTAGTTAAAGTTAATTCAACTGATGAATTAGATGCTCGTCTTAAAACTGTTGCATTTACTTATACCAAATCAACTGGTAATAAAGTGGATGAAAAAACAGCATTTGAAGATTATGTTGCTTTAGTTATGAACAACTTGGAAACAAAAGTTGGAACTGACAAATCTTGTCATGTTTTAGATGATGAAAGATTAATTAAAGGCTGGGATGCTGATGGAAATATCCATACAGGTGATCCTAAAGATGCAACAAACAAAGGCTTAAACTACTATTTCGAAAGTGTTGTGAGACTTGCAGAAACAGACGTTAAAAACAATTTTGAAGTTAAATTTGCTGTTGATGAAAACAACAAAGTTAAAACTGATGATGGAAAAGTAAGAGTTATTGCATTTGCTGTTAATGATAGTTCAGAAATTAAATATAAAGCTGACACTGTAGAATTAACAATTAAAGATACTGACGACGAATTAGCTCCAGAAATGAACATTTATGCTGAAGAACTTCCTGAAATTTGGAACGGAACTACTGGCAAAATTAGAGATTTTGAAATTGGTCAAGGTCAAAAAGTTGAATTGCCAAGCGTTTATGTTGTTGACGCAGACAATACATTAAGTTTAAATGTAATGTATTATATTGTTCCTAAAAATGCTGGCGATGATTATAAAGTTCAATATTTTTCTCCATCTGGCAAAGATTATTATTACAAGAAAATAGATGACAGAGAAGTTCAAATTATTGATGGTGGTTACATCACAACAAGTGAGGTTGGAACATATTATGTTGCTTACACTGCAACTGACGTTGCTGGAAACACAACTGTAAAATACTTCACATTTGAAGTTTATGACACTTCAAAACCAATCTTAACTGTTGAACCTGTAACTGATGCAACAATTGCAGGAAATACTATTACAGGTGATCAAGGAACTGTTATTGATTTCGAAGTTATGCTCAAATCTCACACTGGTGAAGATTACACATCAAAAGAAGGTGCTTACATCGATATTGATGTTGACGATGGAAATAAAGGTCTTGATTATACATTCACAGGAAACAGCAGAAATTCATTAAGATTTGATAGTTATGGTACTTACACTGTAACAATCTACGGCGAATATGACACAGGCAGAGTTATTGATAATAAAGGCACTGATGAAACTGAAGATGACGTAACTGAAATTTTGAAAGCAGATAAGAAAGTTTTCAAAGTTGTTATTGAAAAACAAACAATCAAATGGTTGGGTGAATTCGATGTTCCAAAATATGCTGCTCAAGGTAAAGCTGTAATTTTACCAGACATAGCTGCAAGCAATGGTGCTACTGTTAGCGTAACATACATTGCTCCAGGTGACTCAGCCGATGAAGCAAAGGAAGCAACAAAAGATTTTGATTCAAATGGTTACACTTACTGGACATTCACAACAGGTGCAGAAACTAAAGGAACTTACAAAGTTATCTATAAAGCTGAAACAACTGAAGAAGTAATCACAAAAGAACTTAGCATTAAAGTTGGTGATAACGTTGCTCCAACCTTAACATATAATGCTGGTAATTTAACTCAAAATTATGTTTACAATGGAACAAATGATATTGAAGTTGTTCTTGAAGTAAACAAAAAAGCAAAATCTTTTGTTGTTAAGGTTATTAATGAAGAAAAAGAAGTTATTGCTCATAATATTGGTTTAGTGATTTCAGATAACGATGACACTCTTGAAGGTGGAAATGTTAACATGTCTTGGACAAAACTTGAATATGAACTCACAGGTGACCATGTAACAAAAGGTACAACAACAACTGAAGGAAACACAACTAAAACTCAATACTTAATTAATGGTGTTGGAGAATATAGCTTGAAATTTAAGATGACTGATAGTTACGATAACGTTAACGACAAGAAATCTATTAAATTTAATGTTGTTGCTGAAGCTAATGTTGAAGAAAAAGACAACTCAACAGTTGTTGGAGCTGTGTTAATTGTTGTTTCATTAGTGTTGCTTGCTGGTGTTATCTTGTTCTTCGCTTTCACAGGAAAGAAAGGTAACGGATCTAAGAAAGCAAAAACAACTAAAGCTCAAAGAGTAAAAAAAGAAGTTAAAGCTGAAAAAGTTGAAGATGTTGCAGAAGTAAAAGAAGAACTTGTAACTGAAGAAACAACTGAAAATAAAGAAGAAGTTGTTGAAGCAACTGAAGAAGCTGAAACAGAAGAAACTGTAGAAGAAAAAATTGACGAAGAACCAAAATCTGGTGATGTTGAATAAAAAGAAAACAGTTTCAACGAAAAAGGTTGATATTAAACACATAAAAAAATCTCACAATTAGTGAGATTTTTTTATGTACAACATTAAATAATTTTAAAAAAACAAGCACAATATATGTGCTTATTTTAATTTCTTTTTTAGTTTTGAAATTTCTTCTCTTAGTTTTATTGCTGTTTCAAAATCAAGTTGACTTGCTGCGGTATTCATCATGCCTTTCAATTGTTCAATTTTCTTAATCGTGTCTTGTTTTGAAAGTTTTTCTTCATTAGTATCCATTCTAATTTTTAGGCTGTCAACAATTTCCTTTTTAATTGTCATTGGTTTAACATTGTGTGCTTTATTATATGCTTGTTGTTTTTCGCGTCTATAATTCGTTTCATCTATTGCTTTTTTCATGCTATCCGTAACTTTATCTGCATACATTATAACTTTGCTTTCGCTATTTCTTGCAGCACGACCAATTGTTTGAATAAGAGATGTGGTAGAACGCAAGAAACCTTCTTTATCTGCATCAAGTATTGCAACTAATGTTACTTCAGGCAAGTCAAGACCTTCTCTTAAAAGGTTAATTCCAATAAGCACATCAAATTCATCAGATCGAAGTTCATTTATTATTTTAACACGTTCAAGTGTGTCTATATCGCTATGCAAATATTTAACCCTTATTCCATTTTCACCGAAATATGCAGTTAAATCTTCAGCCATTTTCTTTGTTAAAGTTGTAACTAAAACTTTGCCATGTTTTTCAATGTTTTTCTTTATTTCATCATGAAGATTATCAACTTGACCACTGCTAGGCCTAACTTCAATTACAGGGTCTAGCAAATAAGTTGGGCGAATAATTTGTTCAACAACTTGGCCTGATAGATTAAGTTCATAATCATTTGGTGTTGCTGAAACATAAACAGTTTGACCAATTCTAGAATTAAACTCTTCAAAATTAAGTGGGCGGTTATCGTAAGCACTAGGTAAGCGGAAGCCATAGTCAACCAAACTTGTTTTTCTTGCTCGATCCCCGTTGAACATTCCGCGAATTTGAGGTAGTGTGATATGGCTTTCGTCTACAAAGAGAAGAAAACCGTTAGGGAAATAGTCAAGCAGAGTGTATGGTGGCTCACCAGGAAGGCGACCATCAAAATATCTTGAATAGTTTTCTATTCCTGAACAATAACCCATTTCTTGCATCATTTCAAGATCATAATTTGTGCGTTCTCTAATTCTTTGCGCTTCAATATATTTATTGTCTTTAGTGAACATATCTTCTTGTTTGATAGCGTCTTCACGAATTTCAGCAATAGCAGATTGTAATTTTTCACTTCCAACAGCGTAGTGGCTGGCAGGGAAAATTGGTGCGTGTTTTAATTTGTTTAAAACTCTACCGGTTACCACGTCAAATTCACTAATATTTTCAATAATATCATCAAAAAATTCAACGCGGATTGCTCTCTCACTGCTATCTGCTGGAAAAATATCAACAACGTCGCCACGTGCTCTAAAAGTTGAACGCGTGAAATCTATTTCATTTCTGGTATATTGAATATTAATTAATCTGTGAATTAAATCTTCACGTGTTAGTTTGTCGCCAACTCGTAGAGAAATGTGTAAATCATAATATTCTTTTGGTGCACCTAAACCATATATGCAGGATACTGATGCAACAACAATTGTGTCACTGCGCTCTAATAAACTGCTGGTTGCACTGTGGCGAAGTTTATCAATTTCATCATTGACGCTCATATCTTTTTCAATGTATGTGTCAGAAGACACAATATAAGCTTCTGGTTGATAATAATCGTAATAAGAAACAAAAAATTCCACTCTATTATTTGGGAAGAATTCTCTAAATTCATTACATAGTTGAGCTGCCAATGTTTTGTTGTGTGCAAGAACTAAAGTGGGGCGGTTTGTTTGAGCAATAATGTTTGCCATTGTGAAAGTTTTTCCACTTCCTGTAACACCTTTTAGCACTTGAGCCGACAAACCATCGTTTATACCTTCCACGAGAGAGGAAATTGCTTGAGGTTGATCTCCTGTTGGTTTATATTTAGATACTAATTCAAATTTTCTAAATTCCATAATGCCTACTTTATATTGAACTTTTGATAATGGCAAAGATAATACCAATAATACCAGCAAGAACACCCAAAATTGCTGTTCTGCCAATCCAAAACATCCAATTTCTTTTATTGTTTGTTAGTTCTCTATGGAAACCTTCACCTTTAAGTTTTAATGAAACACAGAAAACAGGACTTCCTTTTTTATCTGACTTAAACAATTCAATATAGTTATCGTAACTAAGGTTAGTCATGATTTTTTCAAGTTCATCGGGGAATATCACATATTTATCAGCAACAAAAGATATTATTTCACGTGGTGAAATAAGACAAGACTTTTTGCCTTGACATTTTTGATAAACATATTCCATAACGTATTTTTCTTTGAAAGTTAACATAATATTCCTTAAAAAGTGAGATAGAAGAATATGAGCAAAGCAAGCATTGTTCCAATAAATGATGCAAGCATAATATAAACATAGGTCATAATTTGATTATTGCTTTTCTTTGGTGTTAGTTTTGTTTTTTCTTGCTCTAAATATATTCTTGCTTTTGGCATTAATGAATAGCAATAAGTGTTTCCTTCACTAAATTTAATGTTTAAATATTGTTGTTTTTCTAGAAACTCAACACTTTGTTTAATTGTTTCCAAATCAAATTGCGATTTTTGGCTCAAATTTGCTAGTATTTCTTCAGTTGTTACTACCTTGTAAGCATTTCCTTCAGTGAGCTTGTTTAATGCCTTTAAAATTAATGTTGTTTTTTTATCCAACATATTAATCTCCTATATTATATCATCTAGAAATATTTTTTGCAATAAAATTAATAATATTTGTAAGAAGCAAATAATTATAAATATTAGAGAAAAAACAACTCGACTAAGAGTTGTTTTTAGTTAATTCTTTATATTCTTCTAATTGTTCACGCATAAAATTAAAAGCGGTTTCAAATGGTTCATCTGTTGTTAAATCAACACCAATTTCTTTTAAGATTTCAACTGCAGGTTTGTTTGTTCCATTTTTTAGGAATTCAACATACTTTTTGTGGAAATCTTTTTCATTTAATAGTTTATATGCAAGAGTGATTGCTGTGATCATACCTGTTGAATAAGAGTAAACATAATATGCGTTGTAGAAATGAGGAATGCGTTCCCATTCAAACTTTAAACCTTCTGGAAGCAAGCATGAATTACCGTAGTATTTTTCGTTTAATTCTTGATATTTATTGTTTAAATCTTCATAAGTTAACGGAATTTCTTTATCTATGCTTTCATGAGCAAATAATTCAAATTCGCAGAATAATGTTTGGCGGAAGATAGTGCTTCTAATTTCATCTAAAAGAGTTCTAATGTAGTATGCCTTATCTTCGTTGTTTGATTGCTTTTGCATTAAAAGATTTAAAAGTATTTCATTAGTTGTGCTGGCAATTTCAGCTGCGAAAATTGATATTTCAGCTTTTTCTCTTGGTTGAGCCATGTTGAAATATTCAGCATTAATGCAATGCCCCATTTCGTGAATAAGAGTTGAAACAGAATTAAAATCGTTGTTATAATTCATCAAAATTAAGGTTTTTGCATTGTAACAATTTGAACAATATGCACCTGAGTTTTTATTTGCATTTGGAAGATAGTCAATTGATTTATCTGTTAATTTATTTTTAACCAAGCCAACATATTCTTCACCAATTGGTTTTACTGCATTTAAAACTAGATTATGGGCATCTTCAAGAGAGATTTTTTGTTCGTTTTTTGTGTCCTCAAACAAGTCATAATAAGCAAATTCTTGATTTTTAGAAAGCTTATTTAAAGTTGAAATGTAATCTTGCAAAATTGGAATCGCCTTATTTACATTTTTGATATTATTTTCAAAAACAGCCAGAGGAACATCTTCACTTAATAAAACTTGTTCAAGAAGCGAATTATAATTTCTTAGTTTATAACTGAATTTATCTAACTCAATATCTTTAATATAAAGTTCAGCAAAAGTTTTATTCAATTTTTCAAAAGCTTTCATTCGTGAATTGAAAGTTGTTTTTCTGAGCATTTTATCATTACTTCTTAAATAAACTGGTGCTGTTGCGTTATCAACTTTATGTTTTTTTCCATCATTATCAATAGCATCGTCAAAATACATTTCACTATCAGTTAAAATGCTGTGAAGATTAGAATTGTTTCCTAAAAAACTTCCCATTTTTGCAAGTAATACGCTTGTTTTTTCATCAATGCGATGCGGTTTATATTTAATAATTTCTTTAATTGTGTTTTCATAATCTTTAAATCGATTATCACTCAATAATGAAATTAAATAATCTTCGCTTAGTTCATACATTTGAGGCATAAAGAAAGCATTTGCTTCATTCATCTTTGTGTAAAGATTATCAAATCTTTGCTCAAGTGCTAGCATTTTGGTGTTAGATGAATCTGTGTTTAAGTTATGACTAATGTAGTGCGCTAGTTTATAAATTTTGATTTCATCTTGTTCATATTTAGTAAATCTTTCTAACAATATTTCTTTATCATATAATTTGCCACTATATGTTGGTAAAACCTTTATTAAATTTTCCATTATTTTAAAGCTTTCTTCAATTTCATTTTCATTTGAGATATATGATGATAAATCCCACTTGAAATCATCACTAATTTCACTTCTT